>NZ_CP047398.1 GCF_020541325.1 Candidatus Vallotia laricis | reverse complement strand
GCAAGGAAGATAAATGCGATGCAAGATGGTTATTAAGGGCTCTTGGGCGTCTTGCAGCAGTTCATATCAAGCATATAAGAGCGCCACTAAGCATATTAAAACTCATTTCTATCGAGCCCAGTCATCTAGTATATTATCTGTAATGGAGTATTATAAGACTGTGTTGTCCTAACATATTAGCTCTATGGTAAATTGGTCACATCAGTCGCTTATATACTTGGAGAGAGCCACAGAAAAAAACTAAGATCTATCACTAGATAGCACTAACCAGTTTATCTAAATAACGCTAAAACTCATTCTAAGTCTTTATCTTGGTTATTTCTCTTAAAGTCACTCAAAATATCACTTATGCCGGATTAGCTTTATCTGATAATACATCAGATAAAATAAAGCTAGCATGTACATGCCCCTAAAGGGAAAAAGTCTTAGTGGTTCTGAGTATATTCTAATTATTCTTGTTTACTGTGGTATCGAGGCGATATTGATATTAGGTCTTAAGAAAATCTAAAGATGCTACTAGGGCTAGATAATAATATTTATCGTAGCACAGCCTAAATCAGACAATTTTGTCACAGCAAGGCTGGTGCGGATACTAGAGAGTATCGCCGATATACTAGCGTAGTACGTAAGTCAATGCCGAGTTTATCCCCCTCCCCTCTCTTTGGGGGGGGGGGATAAAATTGTGTTGCTATCGCCGATCGGATTCCTACCGACAGACAAAGCATTAATTTATCAATGGAATATATCGCATCGTACTCAGCTACTCTACGCGCTAACAAGCTAATCTTCATCACTGAAGCGCCTGGTGTGATTAACGTTGATAAAAACTATCACGAAAGCTATCGCTCGACGACAAACAGAAAATTTATGAATTCCATATAGATAACCTGGAATGCGCTTATTTGAACCCTTATCTAGAGAATAAAATTCTAAGCATGCCTCGGTAGCATTTCATGTTTATACATATCTTATATTCTAGACAGAAGCATTTTGCTAGAATTATTTCTGCACGACGTGATCGGACTAATGATCTCGTACAAGAATCTAGAAAATCTACGCAAAACAGTACCAAATAATGTGGGGGGGGCAACTTACAACTGATCGAGCCTCTTAGGATAGAAAAAACACTGGTGCGACGAGACCGATATCAGATCGAGCGCGACAGCGTGTTTTCGGATGCTCGGCACTGTACTAGCCCCCCCCAAAAAAACGGATTGGCGAATGGCATGCTTCATCGTATCACTAGAGGCATAAGGTGCTGGTGATACGCTACTCAAACATATCGAGCAACGCGTCAGAGCGAGCGGATTGAAACGATTTGTGCTAATAAACCGAGCCGAACACTGCTTTCTTTAAGAAGGGGTTTTATAAAAGAAACGGTTAAGAGTCTGCCTAAAGATTAACGTCGTTGATATAGCTAGCAGCGCAAATCACTGTGCCTATTAATCTACTCTAAGGATAAGGATGTATAAAAGAGCACCGAAAGATTTTATTTACTATCCTACAGGAGAACTTAAATGACTCGAATGGTTTACTGCGTAAAACTTGGAAAAGAAGCGGTAGGATTAGATTTTCCTCCGTTGCCCGGCGAGATTGGTAAACGAATTTTTAGCTGTATCTCTAAAGAAATATGGCAAGCTTGGCTTAAACAGCAGACAATGTTAATCAACGAAAACCGCTTGAATATGATCGATCCGCATGCGCGCCAATACTTATTAAAACAAGCTAAAAAATTCTTATTTAGCGAAGACTCCGACATTGTATCCGGATAGGCCCCCTCCTAACGGCTAAATTATAGAATACCGGACTCCAATTAAGCGGCATTTAAATGCTATTCGTTATGAGTAAACATCGTATGTTTAACTCTTATATGTATGTTTAACTCTTATATATTAGATAATCCGTATTCTGTACTAGAGCATCAAAATAACGTAGAGGCAACGCATATTTACGCTATTCACACAGCGTTTAATTTCCTTCATCACTAATATACGCAATAGCGGATTACATGCAAGTCATATATCGGCGACTGGGGTACAAGCTTTGGCTTCAGTTTTTGGAAAAAGGATATCGCAAAATCTAGCTTAATCGCTTTCCGTAAGCGCTTTGATCCCGTAGAAGAAATGGATCTCACCAGATAGTCCAACTTCACCAAACATGATTAACTATTGGTAAAATGTTATACATTGAGGCTGAATTGCGAGCAACATGGCCAAATCTGTTACTAACTTGGCAAGTCTTAACTTCATCAACAACATTGAGGAAGATATCTTAATAAAAGAATGCAATACTGCTTGCCTGTAAAAAACCGCAAGTAAATCACAATCAGATTTTGTTTAAAACCTACAGCTAGTCGGCCGGTTTGATATACGCCGTATCGGCTATTGCTTGTAGAAGTACAAATAGCCGATACGGCGTAGCTAGCACGCACGAGCCAGGAACTGTATATTTGTACTTCAATACAAACAAAGCCGATAAATTAGCACGCTTCGTAGACTATGCTTTATCGTCGAGAACATGCTAAGTTTGCTAGCCATGCCGAAGCAGTTTTTTAAACTCTAGGACTAGCCGACACGACAAATAATTATCGACCTTGAAATATAGCACTGCATCTACAGTATGATCAAGCACTCGGGAATTAGCGGGTTCGCCTTCATTGGTTACGTAGCCGACTATAGCGATCGCGCGGCTACTTAGCGATTCTCGTTAGTTGTGTAGCACATTTTAGCACTTGTGCTATAAAGATCAGGCGGTAAACTTAATATTTTTAGGTAGATAGTCATGATCGAATAGATACTTGCAACTTTTGCAATTGCATCTCATTCAGAAACTGAAATGCTGGAATATGCCGCATGAAAACGCGATTGGAAGTGCTTAAAACGGCAGGGTTGCACTCTCCAATAACAGTTGAGTGGCGCAGCACATCTATCACCTTGATATCGGCCAGTTTACACGCTGGCTTATTCTTAGTAAGAGCTTAGCAATGATCAATAGCAATCTAGAGAGTATTCTAATTATGACAAAATGAGCACTGTTCTCGCTACTTTTGCAAGTGAGAGCTACTGTCATACAGACGGACACCTCTTTATTTTTCCGACGCTCTACTCAGCATTATTCGACACATACTTGTACCCGTTGTGCGATCGCGCACATTAATTCATAACCGACTGTTCCGCATGCTACTGCGACAGTATCAATCGGTATATTGTTTCCCCATAGTTCTACTGAACTGCCAATAGCCGAATTTGGACATAAAGATAGATCTACAGTCAACATATCCATCGAAACTCGACCGACAATTCGTGTGCAAACCCCATTAACTAGAACCGGTGTGCCCTCAGGGGCACACCGGGGATAGCCATCTGCATAGCCGCATGCTACAACACCAATACGCATACGCTCCCGCGCCTTAAATATTGAACCATAGCCTACACCCTCTCCCGGTTCAACCGTTTGAATAGCAATCAATTCCGAACTCAATGTCATTGCCGGCTGAAGTCCAGAGCCCTGTATCGAGGCTAAAACGCTCGATGGCGACGCGCCATACAACATAATGCCGGGCCGCACCCAATCAAAATTCGCATATGAATGCCATAGAGTCGCAGCCGAATTCGAAAGACTGCGCGCGCCCTCAATGCCATGAGAACCATACTTAAATATTTCTAATTGGCGTCGAACGCTGCCCTCACCTTCGGCATTCGAGAAATGAGTCATAAGCGTAATCTGCCCGATGCCACTACACACTCTTGCGCGTTTCCATGCGGCATAATACTTACTAGCTACATAGCCCAGCCGGTTCATACCACTATTCATCTTTAAATAGATATTGATCGGCTTCGAGAGACGTGCTGTCTCTAACATCCGTAGCTGTTCATCGCAATGCACAGTGGTTATCAGACCATAGTGGTCAATTGTATCAATGTCTATTGAACACCCTGCCCCCTCTAATAATAAAATTGGCCCAGCCCAGCCTAATTTACGTAACTTAACCGCGTCCTCGAGCTCGAGTAGAGCAAAGCCGTCCGTGGAACGCAGACTAGGAAAAACTCGCTCTAAACCATGCCCATAAGCATTGGCTTTAACAACAGCCCAAATCTTTGATTTGGAAGCGTAACCGCGAGCAACGGCAAGATTGTTAGAAAGCGCTGTAGTGTGAATTGTAGCAAGGAGGGGGCGAGGCATAAATTTAGGTGCCTTAATATCGCTGCGAATCAACTATTTAAGTTCGTAATTATTAGTTTGGACTTTTATAGTTCCGCACTATAAGGTCATATACACAACTAATATTAAGCATTAAGAAAGCTCATTTCGTAGATTAGCTCAATAGCGACTGCAAAATATAAATCCATATTAACCTCAAATGAAAAAGATCTTTTATTTTTCCAAATAGGATACTTCTAATAGTTTATATAGATTTTTTTGAAAAGAGTTTAAGCAATAGCTTCTATGACGATGCCTCCAGAAAATTGTTCAAATATATACATTTTACGTCATACCGATTGTCTGATTGATACTTTATATGTTTACAGCACGAAAGTATGTGCTATTTTTTGGCTAATACGAACAAAATTATTGCTGTTTGGTTATATTGACTTGTAAACATTCAGTTCTAGATTTCTACAGTAAGTATCAATTATCACCTGAAGGTGGTGTCATAGGTAGCGCTGATTAGTTTAGTTAAATATACTTATAACTGATTTATTTTATTTATCATCTGATTAGATAACATTATAATGCACGATTATTGTGATTATTCATATATATGCACTAGCTATATTTCTAATCAGACTGCCCCTTAGTTCTGCAAAGTGCTTCAGCATTTTGTACTTCTATGTTATCTGTAGTGTGGGCAGTCTGTGGGAATTATGCAGATGGATAACAATGCTTTATAGATAGTATCAATGCATTTTCTTACTATGACAATAGTATTCTGCATAGTAAATACTACTTTATCTAAAAGATATAGCATACGCATGCTGTCTATATAGTAAAGGGCGGATGCCAATCATATTTTTATTGTGGAGTGTATATAATTCTTAATGTCTTAACAATTGCTGGATCTGATCCGGGCGGAGGGTCTGGCATACAGGCTGATCTTCAAACTCTTTCTGCATTGGGTGTACGGCGCTACAGTGATTACAGCCTTGACCATTCAAAACACGCAAGGCGCTATAGCACTGCATCCAGTAGCTGATCATATCGTTGCTGCGCAACTAGATGCGGTATTCAATGATCTGCAAATCGATGCAGTTAAAATAGGAATGTTAGCGAATGTGACTAATGTACTCACAGTTGCTTCGGCAATAAAGCGGTATAAAACTGCGTATGTGGTGCTTGATACTATATACGCGCATCTAGCGGATACGAATTTCTGGAGCCTTATGCATTAACTGCGCTACACGAGAGATTACTGCCACTATCTAGCATTATAACGCCTCACTTACATGAGGCAGCAGCACTGCTTAACCAGCCAATCGCTACTGATGAGGCGTAGAGAGATGACACACCAAGGAGATTTACTACACGCGCTAGGAGCGCAAGCGGTACTAATCAAGGGAGGGCATTTAGGTAACTACAGTCCAGATTGGCTTATTGAAGCAAGTGGCCATACACGGCTGTCTAGCGTTCGACTGACATGGAACCGGCTGTACATTATCCACCGTGATTGCCGCACTTCGTCTACAGAATCAAGACTAGACTGACGCTGTTAGTAATGCAAAGATTTATATAAACCAAGCATTACTTCACAGTACTCGACTTTCAGTGGGACTAGGTCCCGGTCCAGTGCCCCACTTCCGCACATTGGGGTAAATGTTTCGATAGAAGAAGAAATCCTCACAGGATACCCTAAACATGATAAAGTTACAAGAGTAACATGGATATTGTTTAGAGTTAGACAGCTCACCATAATCGTACGATAGAACACAGCAGAAAACGATTGCAGAGCTACCGAGACCTAACTTGATCACACACTCGAACTCAGCAAATACGATCAAGCTAGATTATAATGATTCATACATAGTGGAGTGCTTCCGATAGACTGCGCGAGCCAAACATAAGTCGCTCCATGCTTTGTGCTTATCCTCTAGACTGCGCAGTAGATACGCTGGATGATACGTAACAATCACCGGTACATCTTCATACTTATGTATCCGCCCCCTTAGCGAAGTCATATCCGCATTAGTCTTCAAAAGACTATAAGCAGCAAACCGCCCGAGTGCAATAATTACTTTTGGCTTGAGTAGTGACACCTGTCTTTTCAGGTAAGGCTCGCATTGCATTACTTCCTGGAGCTCTGGATTTCTATTGCCTGGAGGACGGCATTTTAGCACATTCGCGATATAGAGATTATCACCGCGCAATAGTTGCAGTGCTCGTAACATATTGTCTAATAGTCTTCCAGACTGCCCAACAAACGGTTTGCCTTGCTTGTCCTCAAGCTCACCTGGCGCCTCACCGACTAGCATCCAATCGGCTGTCTCATCGCCAACTCCGAAAACTGTATTAGTGCGTCGTTCGCATAGACGACACAGCATACAACCTGCTACCCGCGTTTTTAACGCCTCCCAATCCAATATCGACACAGGTTGTACAGGTTCTACCCCTGACACAGCCTCTAGCGTCGATCCGATAGCCATGCTATTCCGCTTACTCATTGCGGTTTGAGATAATGAGTAAGCAGATTGCAACCCAACGAGGGCGTTCCTGGCTGAAATAATGGGTGTAGCCAATTCTCTCGGCGCATTTAGCACTTTTACTACGTTTTTAACTTTATCAGGTGTATTAATACTTTCAATTACTCCACTAACTTTAGTTGCCTTACAAGCTTTACTTGATTGCCCAGTCAAGCTATCCTTGAGCGTTAATATATTGCTTTTTGATCGTAAGTCGTTAATCAACCTATGATTTACTTGAATACGTGTATTCCTCGAGTCACGGAATACCCACAAAGAAGTGATGCCAAGCTCTTCTAAAATCATATTAAGCTGCGCCATAAGCTCGCTTCCATTCCATTCTCGTCATGCACCGTGTGATTTTCCATATTTATCACCTGTTTTATAGTAGCCAGCTATACAACAAAACAGTCTTCTATAGAAAGCGATACTTAGCTATACTGTCGTGTCTTATTATAGTAACTGGCGGTTTAATTAACATCTCAGAATGTACTCTGTAACGCATTACAATTGCATCCTCGCGACCGGAATGTCGTTCAGCATAGTAATTCTTGCGTTTACCGATTTTAATAAATCCAAAGTGATTATATAGACGCATAGCACGCCAATTAGATTGACGCACCTCAAGTAACATGCATCTAAGCTGCTGCATACGCATGATTCGTACTGACTCGCACAACAAAGTTAGCCCAGATCCTTGACCTTGAGCACTTGGCGTTACGCATAAGTTCAGTAAGTGCATCTCGTCCACGCTGAGCATTAGTACACAATAGCCAACCAACATCCCCGTGGCTTTTCTTAAACAAAGCCCTAATTGGTTATTTCGTAGCGAGTCCTCGAAATCGCTTCTTGTCCAAGGAAAATCATATACATTACGCTCGATCGCCACAACCTTATCAAGATCGCTATCAGTCATCAGCTCTAGATAACACAGAGTCATCAACTCGAAACTCCGTAACTCATTAGGACCTCCTTTTCGGGATCTTCAAAAATGTATACAACTCAGGCTCTTTCTCTGGTAGTTAGGGCTACCTTGTCGCGCACATATTCTGGCACAGCCAAATGTGCAGGTAACGTACGGCCAGCTATAAAAGAACACCACCCCACTAGCGATAGAGCGTGAGCGTGTGGCATCGCTAAGGTATCGATCACACTAGCTCGCGTTACTGCAGGTAGCATATCGCCAAACACGGATGATGCATTACCAGCAAGTGTAAATGGCTCATCTGGAACTAGTACGCAGGTGGGTGGGGAAAGCGCCGCAGAATGATGTACCCGCCAATCCTCGAGTGTGTTATCCCATGCAAAGTCGGCCCAATAGACCCCCCCCATCCGAGCGTCGATTGCTACAAGCACGCGTCGAATATCTGGATCCGAAAATCGTGCGCGTTCTGCGCAAGCAAGTAACGTGCTTACTGGTACCACCGGAATATTAAGCCCAAACGCGAGGCCTTGTGCCACACCCGCTGCTGTTCGCAGGCCAGTAAATGAGCCTGGACCAGTACCAAAGGCGACTGCAGAGCAATCATCCAAGGTGAGCTTCGCCTCCTCCAATACTTCGCATATCGCAGGTAGCGCACGTTCACTAGAAACCGGTCCAGTACGATCATGGCGGCTAATTACGCATGGAGAACTAGCGGCACGAGGGAAATAAAACACAGCGACTGAGCAAAAATCGGTCGAGGTATCAAGGGCGAGCAAGACTTGTGACATAAGGCTTTTTATTGTTCTACGTGACCCACATTAAATTGTTTAAGAAGTCAATTTCGGAACATATTGACATGCCCAGACTGTACTGCAGCAACTTAGCATAATCAAATATCTAAAATAGTGCGTAGTCAGTTTATACATGTGGTGAAATTAAGAATTTATATTTTCACAAACTATCTAGCAATCTACAAAATCTAATACACAGAAGAAAATTTAGTTCATGATATTGAATAGACACGCAATGTTTTAAAATACTTTGAAAAACACATTTCAGACGAAATTAGCTACTAGCTATAATACAGCATCCTACTTTCTGCGGTTGTATCCATCTGTACTACTAAATATAATACAGTCCTTACTTACATTAGCTAGCACCAAGTAGAAAGTTCGGATACAATCAAAGCTCGCGTGTTCACGGGCTAATGTATAACTTACCTAAATCGCGCGGTTTTTCGGCGCTTTGCTCCAATCCCCGTTTAGAAACTGTCTCCATCCCACCTTTGCTAAATTTGGGTGCGCTTGTAGACCCAGAAAGGTTCGCGGTTCCGCGCTAGGCGGTCCGCGCGTCCACAGGTTCTAACATCAGCTCGCATTTTGCGAGCCATGCCCGTTTTTCGATCTGATGAACAAGTGTCGTTCATCGCATTCGACGATTGTGGCTGCCGATTGGCGCCTCTCGCATTTTTCCAGACTGGTTCGTGCTATAGGCTTGAACCTCATAGGATCTTCATGACCTCGAATCCCCCCTCTTCACTTAATGTGCCTGCTTGTGAATTTTTCGATAACAATATCCCAAGTATGATGCAGAATAACTTACAGACAGTACAAAGTCTGGCCTCTGAAACTATTCTAACAACGGCGGGCGACCTATCCGATACTATTCGAGTGCCTAATGTAATAGTCGCACATCCTTACTCTTCATCGCCTATAGCTATCAAAATTTCACAGTCAAGGGGGGTGCGGTGAATAATAATACTCTTTTGTATAGCAATAACTTTGCGGCACTTGGTCTGTCTACAGAAATTGTCTCTACATTGATCGCTGTTGGCTATCAGGCGCCAATGCCTGTACAGCAGCATGCGATACCCGCTGCACTCGCTGGCTATGATCTTTTAGTATCAAGTCCAACCGGCTCTGGCAAAACGGCAGCATTTATGCTGCCGGCAATCGAGCGCTTTGCACAAATGCAGAAAGCCGGCACGCTAGGTCAGCGTGCGAGCTATCCTGTGCACCAAATGCAACGTAGTGATCGCGATAGAGGCTCGCGTCGTCATACCCGAGAGCAATCTATCGCCAAACCAGCACTGCTAGTGCTTACACCAACGCGTGAACTTGCAATGCAGGTTACTACTGCAGCAACTACCTATGGAAAACACCTACGGCGACTACATACAGTTAGTATTTTAGGGGGGGTCCCCTATGGCCAGCAATTAATGCTATTGGCTAAGAACCCTGAAATCCTAGTTGCTACTCCTGGCCGACTTATTGATCATCTCGAACATAGACGCATTGATTTGTCCCAGTTAAAAATGTTAGTGCTTGACGAGGCCGATCGCATGCTGGACATGGGGTTCATCGAAGATATCGAGACTATAATTAATCACACCCCAATTACACGGCAAACTCTGCTATTTTCGGCAACTCTTGACGGTAAAGTAGGTTCGCTAGCGCAGCGCTTTCTTAGCAATGCTAAACGAATAGAAATCGGTCATGAGCCAGAGTCACGCGCAAATATTGCGCAGTCTATTCATTATGTTGACGATCGCGCTCATAAGGATCGGCTACTAACGCATCTGTTGGCTGATAGCGCACTTGATCAAGCTATTGTGTTTACTGCAACAAAAAATAACGCGGACTTAATATCCGCTAAGCTATCCGAAGATGGTTTTGCCTCCGCAGCATTACATGGGGATTTACCGCAAGGTGCGCGTAATCGGACAATACGCGCATTGCGTGAACGACGAGTACGCGTATTAGTTGCGACAGATGTCGCTGCGCGTGGAATCGATGTACCTGGTATTACACATGTATTCAATTACGATTTGCCAAAATTTGTAGAAGACTATGTGCACCGAATCGGTCGGACCGGACGTGCGGGGCGTAGCGGCATTGCTATCAGCCTTGTACATCATGCTGAGATTGGCATTCTTAAACGAATTGAGCGATTTGTACGCACACCCTTACCTATTAGCGTAATTGCTGGATTCGAACCAAAGCGCACACCATCTACGCATACACTAGCACGTCGTAGTAATCCGACACGAAGCCATGGGCGCGGCACTTCCGTATATCAAGGAAGAGGAATAAATAAGGGTTACGGAAATCCCCGGAACAGTTCAGGTGGAAATAGTCGCGAAAGCGGATATCGAAAGGCGTCCGGTGACGCTCTCATAATTAATAACCGCAGACGGACTAGTTTTTCAGATTTGAGATCGTCAGCGCGTTATCGCGCTGACGATCGTCGTACATCACGCCACGACGATTAACTAAATAATGCGCGGGCTATAAACCCCGCGCATTCCACGGTGTTTACATTCTGTAAAAGTATTTTACGCACTTTAACTATACATTCTAATAATATTAATTAAATTTCACGCACTCCCGAAGGAAGTAGCAATAGAAATAATAAAAGTATTTTTTAAATCTTATTAAATTAAAGGATTATTTATTTACATAAAATGTATTAAAACTAATTTTCATACTTGGATAATTCGACTTATTAGTTTTTAAACATATCAGTGAATATTAGTTAGTAGTTTTAAAAACTTACTGTTTTTAATTCTGTAATTTTCTAAAAGCATTAATTTAAGTCAACTCGGGATATTTTAATATTATTAGATAAAATCTATAAAAATAAATATTTTACTAATAAATCTGTAGCTAAAATCTTGCCCTGTACCTACATTTTATGTATATAGAATTATATACGGTTTAGAGTATATGCCGCACGTAATTAAATTTAGTTAAAAGATGCACGAAAAGACATATAATACTAAATTATCTATTCTTTGAAACTATTTACCATAATCTATTATATTGTTCTGGCTTTCTAATATTAAATTCTTTCCGATTAATCTTGTTGATAACTATGCTAATAACTAGATAGTATCTGCTTTTATTTAAAAAAATCTGAAATTTTATTAGATAATAAGCATTATTTATATATTCAAACCATAAAATAGATAATAAATAAAAACGAAGGTTGCTATCGTTAGATTAAATACGAGATCCTAATTTTAGAAACTTTTAAAGTTTTTTTGATATATACTCTTACCAAGATATAAGCGTAATATCTCTATCATTAGTATGATGTTAACTCTAAGATCTAATAAATATTTATATGTATTGTAAAATTACTATAGTAATCGCATTGTTCTCTTAATTTGTAAGAGGCATGAAAAATTAAACTACCAACTATCTATAAAAATTTAGGTATCTTGTACGGTAAACTGAAAGTTATTGCACCCCATCCTAAAAGATGGAGTGCAAGCACATACTTTCTTACAGTTTACCGTATTGTCTCTCGCTTTAATCGAACTGTGGCAGTGAGATCTTACCTTCTGAGTTAAGCAAACCAGATTCTAAGTAGATACGCAGCTTATCTCGGGTATCAGTAATATCAAGATTTCGCATAGTTAACTGGCCTATACGATCCAGAGGTGAGAACGATAAATCACCCCTTTCCATTGTTAACCGCTCAGGTTTATAGGTTAAATTCGGTGACTTAGTATTAACGATTGAATAATCGTTACCGTGACGTAATTCAATTGTTACCTCACCAGTAATAGCGTGCGCAACCCAACGCTGCGATGCTTCGCGGAGCATAATCGCCTGCGGATCAAACCAGCGACCCTCATATAATAGTCGACCAAGGCGACGACCATTTGCACGATATTGTTCAATTGTATCTTCATTATGAATACCTGTAACCAAGCGCTCATAAGCGATATATAGTAACGATAATCCTGGTGCTTCATAGATACCACGGCTTTTTGCCTCGATAATCCGATTCTCAATTTGGTCACTTACACCTAATCCATGCCGTCCGCCGATGCGATTTGCCTCAAGAAGAAGTTCGACATTACTATTAAATTCGATGCTGTTAATTGCCACCGGAAAACCCCGATCAAATCGCACAGTTACATCTTCACGGGTAATTGTCATATTATCGCGCCACGATGCGACCCCCATAATTGGGTCAATAATTCGTACACCCCTGTCAAGCCGCTCAAGGTCTTTAGCTTCATGTGTAGCGCCAAGAATATTCGAGTCAGTTGAATATGCTTTATCAGCCGACATTCGGTAATCAAATCCTGCCCGACTTATAAACTCGGACATTTCAGCCCGGCCACCAAGTTCGTTAATAAATACTTGGTCTAGCCATGGTTTATAAATATGTAAGATTGGATTGATAAGTAACCCATAACGATAAAAACGTTCAATATCATTACCTTTAAATGTGCTACCATCGCCCCAGATATTAACACCGTCCTCCTTCATTGCCGCCACTAGCATCGTGCCCGTAACTGCACGACCTAACGGCGTTGTATTAAAGTAGGTAACGCCGGCAGTACTAATATGGAAGGCGCTGCACTGTAGCGCGGCAAAACCTTCCATAACAAGCTGCTCACGACAATCAATGAGCTTTGCGTTTTCTGCTCCATACTGTTTGGCGCGACGCGGAATATCATCATAGTCAGTTTCATCTGGCTGACCAAGGATAGCTGTATAAGCATACGGAATCGCACCCTTAATGCGCATCCAATGAAGAGCTGCACTAGTGTCTAAGCCACCTGAGAACGCAATACCAACCTTTTGGTTGCACGGAAGTTGTTGTAAAATATTTACCATAACTAATTCAAAATTTGAATAAAAACGTTTACATAGGGAGTACGTAATGCCTACGGGCATTACAAATTCATATCATAAACAGCGTGTAGTCATTTCTACACTTATTAGAGGTAGTTTACACCTTATATTAAAACTTGCGCATAGCTATATAATAAGTCTACCTAAAATCCAGATGTTCTATATTATAGGTAATAATTTTATATCTTTCCAAGAAATAATTTATATTATTTATATATATACATAATTTTTACTATATATATTTTTATATCATACGTTTTTTAAAACGTTTATAAGATATAAATTTATTAAAAATAAGTACATACTACGTAAATATTTAATATGTTCAACAAAATTATTTAGATATTTTTAATACGATAAATATCGAATACCTTGTACTCTACTTTATTAGACAAAAGGTTATGTTAATATATATAACTATTTCGTAAAGTACGCTATTTGATTTTAGAAAATTTTTATTAAATCTTATCTATAATTAGATAATCAGTTTTTTTATATTAAATATCATTACTAATTTCCATGACCAGTTCGCACTAGATTTTTATTATCAATCGAAAATTTTACAGGCTCCCATGTTTAATACCATAATTCTTATTATTGTATTTAAAGTATTTTGATGAAATAACTATTTAATAATGTTTTATTAAATAGTTATTTTTAAAAGAAAAACTTATGAACCTATAAATCAACCCATAAACATTATAGGGTTCCTAAATTATCCTAAAATCTATGAGAATAGCTATATATAGCTTAGCATATAATTACGGAAATAAATTTAGATATTAGCGCTTACTTAATTAAGTAACTCACGAGAAAGAAAAAATTAATTTTTGATCTAGAATAGCCTTCGTAGGCCGTCTACGACTGGTGCCTATATTATCTAATCTACTGGATGCAATATACAATTTATTTAGGTATTAATAGCATCAATCTACATGGATGTTCTGAAATCGTAGTTTATTAGAAGACTCTTTAGATGTACCAATCGCGTTTTGCGTAAGGCTAAAACTCATATAAGAGCCGCGATAATACCCAAGCGATGGTACCTCCTCGGCGTGTGAAAAATCTAATACCCGACCGATTAAGACCCCATGATCTCCTGCATCTATAAATTTATACATCTGACAATCAAAGCTTGCTGCTGCGCCCCAAATTACTGGACTACCGCTGCAACATGGATACCACTTTGTTTGCGAAAATTTGTCTACAGCCTTCGATGCGAATAGCTTTGCAATACTTTCTTGCTCCTGAGCTAAAATACTGACCGCGAAATGCCCTGCGTTGGCAAAGACTGTATAACTTGATGCTTGCTTCGCAATGCAAATCAACACTAGTGGCGGATTAAGTGATACCGACGTAAACGAATTTGCAGTGAGTCCACGCGGTGTACCATCTAACTGTAATGTCGTCAGGACTGTAACACCAGTAAAAAACGCACTGAGCGCACGACGATACTCTTCGACATCAATAGAAAACTCATCTATCAATAGTGACCTCCATAAAGAGAAATTATTCGCGTTTTATGTCTATTTACATCGCAAAAATCTTTATGGCACATTATCATAATATATGCATACTCAATTTTATATAATTTTTTAAAAAAAAGTATATTAGCAATTTTCAGATAGTATGATAAAATTATCAAAAACGCATCACTATCTGGTATTACTTTAATAGATTATTCTTATCTAGATTAGATGAGAATGCAGAATCAGATAATAATAATAATTATTATCTGATATATTTAATTTGTATTTATAGACAGCCGTTTTTAAACAAAGTAAACACACTTCATTATAGTATTAAAAAAAATAAATTTATAGTTATTACTGAATTTATATAGTTATTATTCTGCTTATTTAAATGGCATATAAAATATAAAAACTTTATACTAATAACTAATTTTTAGTATACGTACCATGTACAAATTAATTCCATATAAAAAAATTTTTCCGACGTTCTTATAAATACTGCATCGCATACACAAAATAATAAAAATTCGTTTAGTTTTTATAAAAATCCTTGTTTTAAAGTATTTGTTAATTTCTAGATCGCTTACCTCTACTGTATTGCGAGCACAGTTAGTCTAAATGCACAGATGACGTCTCTATCTAAAAAACTCGCAGAATTCAGCAAGTAAGTATAACTTCTCAGTCGTTACTATAGTTAACTACTTATTACTAAAATCTTTATACCGCCTGCGAAGTATCTGTAAACATATTTTGCTCTAGTCACTTACCGATATTTGTTAGATAATATCTATTTATTAAAACTAATGTAGTCACGCACAATCTATATCTTGTAGATTACACCATGGAATAAAATACTTTAAAGTTTTGTTAAATATTGCGCTGATGCAGCCCGCTTCATATATATATAACTAAATTAAATATTCCGCTAATATTAGCGCATGCACTTTTATGCTACCTCAATCGGTATACCATTTGTTCTGAAGCGAGTTATATATACACTTGCATCTGTTGTAGATTAAAATAAATTTTTGTAAAATGCGACTGTATAGATTTTCTATCGAAGCAACTAACAATGGCGCTGCATCATCGTTAATATCAAGTATTATAGAAGATCTATCAGATTATTTTGGTAAATCTTATTAAAGAACCGTTCGTTATTAGAAATACAAATACTGATCAATCTTTTTTTAATTACTACAGCGCTTGGACAGTTTCTAATAACGAACGTTTCCAGCGAGATTTTTAAATGTGGATTTATTGCGATCAATTATCTTTTAATTTTACGTTCCAATTAATAAAAATAAAAAGTTTTTCCACAAAAATATAATTTATCCCCCCCCCCGGGGGGGGGCTCTATTCTCATATTTAGCATGGGTACACTTGAGTACACCTAATCTGGGGGTAAATTATATCTGAAGGCCTACGAGGAATTTTAGAATTTGATGGGTGATTACATGTAATGTAGTAGCGGGGGGGGGCTCTATTCTCATATTTAGCATGGGTACACTTGAGTACACCTAATCTGGGGGTAAATTATATCTGAAGGCCTACGAGGAATTTTAGAATTTGATGGGTGATTACATGTAATGTAGTAGCTTAAGCAATTGATACTGAGAAACATAATAGTACTTACTACTGAATACTTATAAACGCATATTTTTAAATTTTCTGAATTTTTTTAAAATTCTTGTACTATATACATAAGATAGACGTAGTTAACTAAATATTATTAGGAGCGAACTGCTATTAATATAAATTACGTATTACATCAAAAGAGTCATCATGACGAAAATATTATGAGAACAGACTAAATAGTTCTTTCTAAGAAAACTACCTAACATACTTTAGAATTCAAAATATTTAATTTCTCTAAATTGCACTAATTATTTTATTAGTATAAATATATATTATAATTTTATATATAGTTTTCTAGAATTCTACCAGAATACTAAAAGCGTAGTGCTCAACATAAATAGTTTTTTGTTAAGCACTGAAAGTATGCATATGGAAATAATTTACCAATTTAAAACACTTACTTAAAATAAGTTATAAACTTAAGAGAAACGTAAAATATACAGAATGTAATAATTTTCACAATCTAGAAGCATAAAAAATAACAGTATAGACTAGGGATATCAGCTTATTCGATGAGTAAATATATTTTACTTTAGATTGAGTTAACTATGCTCATACTAATGCGATAATAAAACAGCTGAGACTTCTTTGTTATCTGTCATCTATCCTTGATACACAGAAATCACTGCCGCCAGTATACCGCCGATCAATGATCCGAAAACTGGTACCCATGCGTAGCTCCATTCACTATCGCGCTTGCCTGGTATAGGCAAAAGTGCATGCACAATCCGTGGACCTAGGTCCCGCGCCGGATTCATAGCATAACCAGTCGTTCCGCCAAGCGATACATTGATTCCTAGCACAACCAACGCAACTGGCAATGCATTAATTGAGCCCAGTCCCACAGACGGCGCAACCATATGTAGAACCGCATATACAAGTACAAAAGTAGCAATAATCTCCGATGTTAAATTTCCCAGAGTATTGCGAATCGCCGAACCTGTACAGAATACTGCAAGCTTTGTGTCCGGGCAATCTGTCAATTCGAAATGCTGACGGTAAATAAACCAGACTAAGAACGCGCCAAACATGCCGCCAAGCAATTGCGCAGCCACATACGCTGGAACTTGAGTCCAAGCAAACTTGCCGACCACAGCAAGCGCTACAGATATAGCTGGGTTCAGGTGGGCTCCACTATAAGTAGCTGAGCAAAGAACGCTAACAAATACAGCCATTGACCAGCCTATTGTAATCACAAGCAGACCGCTATTATAGCCTTTCATGCGCCCTAAAATTACATTAGCAACAACACCATCACCAAGCAATACTAACAAAGTAGTTCCAATTAATTCAGCAATCAAGGCATTGGTATGCATAATAATTTCTAGTGTTATTAATCAAGCTGATGCCCACATTATCGCCGCCGACACTGCTCGATGCCAGCCAGTTCGGTACCGCGCTACCTCCTCTGACTCTAATGCTGGGGTGAATCGCCTATCTAATTTCCATTGATCTCGAACTTCATCGATACTATCCCAGCATCCAGTTGCTAGACCCGCGAGGTAGGCAGCGCCAAGCGCCGTAGCTTCTGACACAGAAGATCGCACAACATCCACACCAAGGAGGTCCGACTGAAATTGCATTAACAGATTGTTCTCAACCGCGCCCCCATCAACACGTAATTCAGTAATACGCTGGCCGGCATCGGCCTCCATCGCTTTAAGTACATCAAATGATTGATGTGCAATACTATCCAAAGCGGCGCGAGCAATATGTGCAGCACTCGTACTCTGCGTAGCACCAAATAATGCACCGCGTGTATACGGATTCCAATGCGGCGCGCCTAGGCCAGTAAAAGCTGGCACTAGAAATACACCGTCGCTATGTGGTACAGACTTAGCTAGCGCCTCAATATCAGCCGCTTTTTTAATAATTCCAAGCCCATCTCTTAACCATTGCACTACAGCGCCCCCGATAAAAATACTACCCTCTAGCGCATAGGTAATTTTTCCGTCGATTTGCCATGCAATTGTTGTTACAAGATTATTGTGCGATTCAATCGGCTTATCACCGGTATTCATTATTAAAAAGCAACCTGTACCGTATGTATTTTTAACCATACCGGGTGTAGTACACATTTGCCCAAACAGCGCGGCATGTTGATCACCAGCTACACCAGAAATTGGGATCTGCGACGCAAACATAGTGGTCTTAGTAGCACCGAACAGCGCTGAGGACGGCATAACCTGCGGCATCATACTGCGTGGAATTTCTAATTCATCTAGTAGTTCATCATCCCAATCTAACGTATGGATATTAAATAGCATCGTACGGGATGCATTAGTCACGTCAGTCGCGTGCATATTATGATGAGAAAAATTCCAGATTAGCCAGCTATCAACAGTACCAAAAGCATATTTTCCCTGTCTAGCACGCATACGAGCGCCATCAACATGGTCTAGAATCCATCGGATTTTCGTGGCAGAGAAATAAGCATCGATCGGCAAACCAGTTTTCGCGCGCACAGCGCTTTCAAGTCCACGCACTTTAAGCTCATCGCAAAACTTAGCAGTCCGCCGATCCTGCCAAACAATGGCATTGTAAATCGGTAGCCCAGTATCGCGATCCCATATAATTGTCGTCTCACGCTGATTTGTGATGCCTAATGCATAAATTGACCGGCTATTAAGTCCGGCACGTACAACAGCCTCAACAGCAACCCCCGCCTGGGTTGACCAGATTTCCTGCGGATTCTGTTCAACCCAGCCAGGTTGAGGATAAATCTGGCAAAATTCTTTCTGAGCAATCGATATAACCTCGCCCGCACGATTAAACACGATCGCACGCGAACTAGCAGTTCCCTGATCTAAAGCTAAAATATATTTAGCCATCCATGGATATCCCTGTTGGTTTTGATGTTGTTAAAGGACTGAGCCTTGAAAAAGGCAGAGCATAGTAAACGAAGCAGTCTAGTCATTACTAATCAATTATTAATATTCTACCCCTGTCATTAGGCTTACCATACATATATCGCCATATAGAAATTTATTAATTTCATTAATGCAAATCTATTTTGCCTTTGAAATTAGTTTTTACAATGATAAGAGTTCTAACATGAGCAGTTTTTTTATTTTAAAAAATTATATTATAATATATAGTATGATAGCATTTATCTAACATAGATTTACTATAATGTAGTATATTTAATTATTTTTTTATAAAATTCGACTAGTTTTTGTTTGGTCTATATATTAAAATAAGTGTATAGATTTTAGTGTATTTCGACAATTTATATTTAAATTTAAAAAAGCAAACCTAAATAATATATTAGAGTCACGAATTTCTATGAGTTTATTTATATAAACTTCCATACGAAAAATAACTAACTTTCCGTCAGGAGAATCTAAGTCCTTACAGTAACACTTAAGCTATTAGCGTAATGTACTACGCTACGTTATTAACGTAATGCTCTTTTAATAAAAATCATTGAAGAACGTAATACCTAGATATGCAGGCCAGCCTCTGGAGCAGCAGTATAATATATGCTGTAATACTAATTGAATTTTTTCATAGACTAAATACAAAAAAGTAAAATACGGTTTTTTAATATTACAAACTCACCAATAGCATCTGAAAATCTTGTAACCAAGTGTAAGATCATAGATCTAGATTAATAAATCTTATTTAGATAATATCTAGGGGCTTTATCGCACTTAATTGAGGTAATACTAGCAAGAAAAACTATCAGCATCAAAAAATGATTGATATCTGTAGTGCAAAAATATGCTTTGATACTAAAGCTTATATCAAAGACACTATTGCTGGAACAAAAGCCAGCTTTTATGTTTTCAACGGTACGTTTTAGGTAAGTACTAATTTTTTAATACGGAGTTAGGTATTTTCTAGGAAATAGACTATGAAAACGCACTGAAAAGAATCATTGCGTTAGATTTAATGATTTAAATAGTTATTAGCTAATAACTAATAACTATTAGCTAATAACTATCACCATATTTAGACTCAAGATCAGGATCTGATGTTATATAACATATAACCATATAAAATATAAGCGATAATTCTGTAATTGTTGACTTAACTAACAATAGCTAATGTTTAACAAAATTAGAATAAGACGTATACGCTCTCGCCTATATACGTGGCTTATCGAAGCTACGCCACACTAACCATGAAAATAATATGTATAGATATAGTCATAATAGTTTCGTAATACTACGTATTTAGATGCTGCGTAAGAATAATTCTTATTTAGCATTCCTATCTAGATAAAAAAATAAATGCTATTATCAATAATTTTTTTGAAACAAAAAATTTATCGCTATAGTTACACTGCCCTACCACAGAAATTACCTAAAAAATTCTACATAAGCGATATCTATATAAATAATATAGGCGCTTTATTAAGAATATGACCACGCCTAGCTATACGTTGTGAACGCAGCGATATTTTCCGGATGCTTATCTATCCTTAGGATTAGTTTCGTTGAAAACAAAATTATTAAAATACTAAAAACTCAACTGAGTCTTACGCGATAGACACTGCCGAATGATTGATATACTCTGTTATATTGATTTCATATTTTTTATATAACCTAGCCGAGAGTCGAGATTTATTATATATGAATACTTATATTCATATTAGTAGTTTGATGTATTGGCAGCAACTACTACAGCAGAGACTGCTATCGCTAGTGTGAGTTAACAACTACTTTTTTTAAAAAGTACTATGATTTATTTTGAGCTGAAGAAAGAATTTTTGAATTCGAAAATTATCGCGCTTTTCTTAAAAAAGCTTTTTTTATTTAATACATGACTATCTAACTAATCAAGTTAATACGATACTATAATTCGTAGTTCGCGATGCTTTCTAGAGAGCATATTTTCTGATAAAAATAGAGAGGCACTCAGTCGTAATGCGTATTAACGATGGTGAGCAGCATCAGCTTTAACCTATAGGGCTCTAAGCTATCTAGCTTAGATTTTATCTAATAAACGCATACTATATGCATGTATGACGATATAAATTACAGATTTCTTAATACTTTACTAAATTTATCACAGGTCTACAGTTTCTTTGGATAACTTTATTTATATTTTAAATAATTATTTAATTTAGGATATGCGATTAATATCTATGATTGATTTTTATTATTCTAGATGCGTAGATAATCTGATTTCAGGGACACTACTATTAGTCATAGAGATCGTCATTCTAGATAAAACATGAGAGGTTATACCGCGCGCTAACTCACTATCCCAAATAAATACCGTACCAATTTTCTCTGATTTAAGTAATGCAGCTTCATCATCATTGTCAGTGCATAACACAGCCTCAATAGAGGGGTTTAATATGCGAGCAGTATCAACAATTTTACGAATATTAAAAGTATCTGACACCGTTACCACTAATATCCTAGCACGAGCGACATGTGCCTGAACTAGTACCATAGGATCGGAGGCATCACCACATACGGCTGGTGTTTTCTCTGCTCGCAACTTTTCGACGATATCTCGATGCTGTTCGGCTACCACAAATGAAACCCGGTGCTCAGCCAGCATATGTGCGATACGGCGTCCGACACGGCTATAGCCGACGATGACGACCTGGCCCGTCAGATCCGCTGTCGGCACTGTCATCGGCAGTGCCGACAGCGGATCCTCGCGGCACTCCATCTGTCGTGCTAAGCTAGAATGACTTCGGATCCATGTTTGAGCTGGCTCGATTGCAGTGAATACAAGTGAGTTTAACGCAATAGAAATTAGCGAGCCAGACAATATTAGGTCTTGCCCTTCTTTCGTCAATAAGCCTAGAGATATTCCGAGTTCAGCTAGAATAAATGAGAACTCGCCGATTTGTGCAAGACTCGCCCCCACGGTTAGGGCACTATTCAGTGGATATCGGAAGGCTAGTACTAGCACTATCGCTGCCAAAGTCTTGCCAACCATAATAATTGCAACCACACCAAGCACATGTAATGGTGCGTTGATTAAAACATAGGGATCGAATAACATCCCTACTGATACAAAAAACAGAACCGAGAACGCGTCGCGTAACGGCAGCGTTTCCGCTGCAGCACGATGGCTAAACTCTGACTCTCGCATCATCATACCAGCAAAAAATGCACCTAGAGCAAATGATACATCAAATAAACGTGCTGAGCCATAAGCCACTCCGACTGCAGCAACTATTACGCATAGTGTGAATAGCTCACGCGAACCAGTACGGGCTACCAAGAATAATAGACGCGGAAACACACGACGGCCAACAACTAGCATTAATACAATAAAAGAAGTGACTTTTGCAAAGGTGACGCCAACCATTACCCATAAGCTGGGCTGTGGCATAGTAGTGTTCACTGGAGTTAATTCCGCAATATAATTGTTATGTAGCGAACCACCAAGCAGTCCAGATAACGGTGGAAGCAATACTAAAACGAGTACCATAACTAGGTCTTCAACAACTAGCCAACCAATTGCAATACGACCATTAGCTGAATCAAGCTGGCCACGAGCTTCTAATGCACGCAGTAATACGACTGTGCTAGCCACTGAAAGTGCCAATCCGAAGACAAGCGATACACCCATCGGCCATCCCCACCACATTGCTGTTCCCATGCCAAGCGCTGTCGCCACCACGATCTGGACAATAGCGCCGGGCATAGCTATACGCTTGACAGCAAGCAAGTCGTCAAGCGAGAAATGCAGCCCGACGCCGAACATCAGTAACATCACACCAATCTCAGCAAGCTGGCTAGCAAGCGCTAGATCGCCGACAAAACCTGGCGTTCCGGGTCCGCATAGTACACCAGCTAGCAGGTAACCAACCAGTGGAGGCATTTTAAGCCACGATGATACGTAGCCAAGGATCATCGCGAGCCCAAGCCCGGTTGCAATTAGAGTGATAAGGCTGATGTCGTGCGGCATGCAACTCCTTCAAGAATTTATGTATAAGATTATACGATTCTTGATAATATAGGGGGGCTTATCGCTCCCTGGGGATAAACGTATTAAAATAGCTAATTAAGCATAAAAATTATGAGCTTGATAGCTAGTCAGCTTTAACCTCTCATATGCTAGAAAAATTATACTTTCTCTTAAAAAGGGAAAAGAATAGTTCCCAAAAAACAGTATCTTGTAATAGCTGATTAAGCTTTATTCTTAATATAAATTGTTAATTTATAAACCCTACAATCCATAACTTTAGGTGAATTTTATTTCAATTATTTTTAAAACCGTCTTAATACTGCCGAGCGCCTCTTCTTTTAGTCTAGACACGTCATTTAGTAACATAGTAACAACTTGAAATCGGTTTACTATTTTATAGTAACTATAACTAGATACTATTTATTTTTAAACTATACATAATGAGAGACTTTTAACTGCGCTATTCACAAAAGTGAATATTAATTTTGATATATTAAATCAAATTCGATCATCGATTAGTGTGGGTAAACTCGATGATTCGATGTAAGTATTTAAAATTGATTCTACTTTGTAGAATCTTGTCGAAAATGTTATCCTAACATACTATATATAAGCTTTTAGTACATGTACTAAAGTTAATAATGACTATTCATATGCTAGTACTATTTACTTAAAAGCTGTATTTAGAATATTCGCACCCTCGTGCCTTAACCAAGAATCTTCTCTAAAATTTTACTGTTTTATATAAACCGTAAAATCGTTGTCTGCACTACCCACTCAGTGGATAGATTATATCTATAACTTTTAGCCCTGCACTGCAAACTTCTATTTAGATAGATCTTAGCTACATAACAAATAGTTGCGTCGTATCCATAATATTAGATTATTTTGTATGTTACCTTTAGCCGTACTTTTTATATTTTTTGCTTCATCTTGCTTAATAATGAAAATATTAGACACCAGTCAAGCTAGTGATTCGTAAAATTATAAAACAAATATTAGAAAAAGTCTGGAAAAATAGTAATCTAGACTCATCACATTCGCATTATACATTTATACTGCGCATATAATTTTAACTAAAAATTTGTTTATATTAAGTCTTAATACTTATTTAACCTACAGATATATTAAATAATCGGCATTATGCGCAAGAATATATTATATAAATTAGAATAGATAAATTAGTTGCTAGCAGCTTTACCATGAACAGTGCTTTAGCGAAAACGAGAATATACCCCACCTAGTCAAACTAATCTAGTTTTTCAAGGAAAATAAACCGCTTACTTTCGAGTAAATATACAAGGTTGTATATTAATGCGATTTATTTGATACTTTGAAAAATAAGCTTCCGTAATACTAAGACGGCCCATCTATTTAAAATAAAATAATCTACGATAATAGTATTAGAAATATAGCATAGGCAGCTACTAACACAGCAGGGGGCGTTCGAAAAGCGCAGGGTTTAGCCTGCGCTTTTCTTGTAACCACTGCGTATTGCAATAAACAGGTGCACTAAACTAGTACACTTTACTCCCTTAAATTTTACCCCGCTTAGAATTTATGACGCAGGCCTAGTGCAACATACCCTTGCGCACCATTATTTAAACTAGAAAAACCGTATGAACCAATCGCAGCTTGAGCTTTTTCGCCTCCGCTGCTTTGTTGGCCAGTAGCTTTTTGCCATGCACCAATTAGGTATACGTCAGTCCGCTTAGATAGGCTATAGTTAGCACCAAAACTTACCTGGCTATAATTAGATGATGTGTTACCCGAACCTTTTGTGTAGCTATAGCCTATTCCAGTAAGGAAGGAAGGCGTAGCTTGGTAGATCGCAGATATGTTTCCAGTATTAAACTTTTGCGTTTGACTAAATAATGAAGAAGAATCAGCCATATACTGCGCATTGCTATATGCAACACCAAGCTTTACTGGCCCTATTGTGTACTGACTAGCAACACGAGCAATCCTAAGAGACGCAGCCGAAATATAATTACTATTAATTGGGCTATTAAATATCGAGTCACTTATTATTTTAGTCGAAGCTGCGAGTGCAGCAGAGGCATTATTGGCACCTTTATTGTCTTTATTGTCTTTATTGTCTTTTTTGTCTTTATTGTCTTTATTGTCTTTATCGCCATTGTAGTACTGATAGCTAGCCGCTATCGAAATCGGGCCACTTGTATGCTTGATTGCAGCGCCCCAAGCATAGGAACCATCAAGCGGTTTTACATGATTTCCGATCGCATATAGACTTTCGAATTGCAAACCATCTAAAACTGGACTTTTATACTTAATTGAATGATTGACTCGGATACTATTGTCGTAGTTGTCGATATCACCTGGCGTTGCGAATGCAGCACCTAAGTAGCTACCAGCCGTGAGATTTTGTACCAGGTCTGTATCTGGAACATTTTGACGACCTATCGTTAGCGTTCCGTATGTATCGTTCTGCAACCCTACATAAGCTTGGCGGCCAAATTCTTGCCAACCTCGATTTAAAAGGCTATCGTTTAAATTAAATCCATTTTCTAGCCGGAAGACTGCCCTTACATCATTACTTAAATCTTCTGATCCACTCAGGCCCCAGAGCGATCCCCGCTCACTTCCAGAAGGTATAGACCACTGGTTTTTGGTATCTTCGTTGTTTAAGCAGTCTAGACTTTTATTAATAGTGCCATACAACGTCACCGAGCTTTGGGCATGGGCTGCTGAAGCTACGACGGCGAGCACGCCAAGAGAGATAGCCGAAAGTGCTAGTCGTTTCATCTAATATTCTCCATAGGTTATTTGATTTTCCTGCGGTCGCAGCATACCTCAACGTCTTTAGAAGAAAGAAATAAAAGCTTGGCTAATATTGCTATATTTATATATATTTGCATGCCGCTTTTTGGAAAATGTGATATCATGAATCTTGATAAAATAGTCTATAAAAATTCTAATTTAATTTATTTAAACGCCCCCTCCACAAAAATCCTCGAACGGTCCAAGTAGTTTCGAAAAGCCAAGATTGCCCTAAGGCAGCATTTGCTATACGGTGTCTCCCATCAAGAAATAGTTGCCTTAGCAACTTACCTATCAAATAAAACTTTTGACCCATTGTATTACGGACGATTAGTTTTTTCTAATGCTCAATCACAGTTACTTTATGAGTACATTTCGGGATAATACAAGTACAATACCGTGATGTCTAGATTAAAATTAAATGCCAACACTAACTTACCCCCCAGTATAGTGTTATGTTAAATGTAATATCTAGGCACGCACCGCACTTATAAATCTGATACTGCTGTAACAGCATCTCTGATCTTACAGTAGCAACACTAGGTACTTAATTATCCTAAAGCACATATGACAATCGCATTTCTACTTATGTAGTTTGATATATATTTTACTAGATAATACGCCAAAATTTAGGCAAATATTACAATCAGCTTTATAAGCACTAAGTAAAAAAATAAATCTCCATAAATTTTCTATTTACTATAATTCTCCACACAACATTACTACTCAGATAAGTCTGCTGACATAAGACAGGCATTGCAATAATGCTGCCGTTGAAAACAGCAATCGATGTATTATATACGTATGCATACTAGTATGCATATACTATTAACTAATTATATTCCATCGATACTAAGCTAATCTCATAGTCACGATTATTGACCTTTTAGTCTCAAACTAATTGTAGTTAGTATCTGCATTGTGGAGACATTACAGGTCGTCTATTTATTAAGATCAATTATAACAAGTGCATAGTAGAATAAGTGGGGCTAAATTGTCTATAAATAGACGAATAGAAACGTTGGTTTAACGAAATGAAACATCCCATAATGACTAAGATAGAAGAAAGCGATGTAATAGTACTCACCTTGAATTATAATATGCTAGTATAGCATATTATGCTAGTTAACTTCTATTTGAAAATCGCGAAAGCGTCACATACAAATAATAAAATATAGGCAACAAATATGTAATGTTACAGTACTAACTAATAGTAGTATTACTACTTAACTATTCTGTGGATAGCACTTAACTGCTAAAGGAATATATGTTCCATACGCAGAACGCTAAGATATTTTTAATAAAAAACATATTTCTTGAATAAAAGAAGATATACATTAACTAAGATGTAGCGATAACTTCTTACTATAGACTGACACTTTGTGATTACTAGGTGCAGAGCAGCTATTCTGAAATCTCTACCCATATCATTATGGATATACTTTTTATAAACTCATCGCCCTGGAAAATCAAATAGTTTAATTTTATTTTTTGTATATTATTACTTACCTTAAATTAAAAATCTTATATATAAGATACATACCTTAATTACTAGAATATTAGTACTCAATTAATCTGCATTGCATACAAGTTCAAACTTTGGCTACTTATATTAATTAATGATAGCATCAAGCGATTATAAAGAACTAGTCTAATTACCTTAGTATAAATTTAGCTACTGTAATACAGACTTTGCTAAAAAATGCTTTTATAATCTTTATGAATTAATATATTACTACGCGCGAGTATCTATCTGTAGATATGGTGACTGATCTACAATTCCATGCTAATAGCTACTAACATATGTGAATTATTTACTGATGATATTTCTATACATAGTGCCAATTATAATAATAATATACTAATAAATTACGGCGATTTAGCTTCAGACATAAATTCACTTACTCAACTCTAGAATACTAACGCGATGCTTATAACACAGTTTCTGCTATTGCAGTAGTTATGATATGCTTATATATAACATATAATTTAAAAGTCTATATCGTGCTAATAGAATTTATAGCGCCTTATGCGAATAAAATTTAGAAGATAATAAATTCAGAAGTACTACGATGCGTATCAATACAAATTCTTGACGAAGAAATATTCTTCTGCTTGAGATTTATAAGAATCAGATATTGTTTAAAGAAAATTTCTGTCTAGCTAGCTAGTTATTTAGGTTACTTTCAGCACAAACAATCGCATAACAAATCATTCTTCCTAATAGGGATTGCAAAATTTGCACTTTTTGGGAAATTTAATGCCTAATCTATTAGAAATAATTAATACAAATCTATATCGCGCTCATGACTTTGAATGGACTTAAGAAAAAAACAGAAAATAATTTATTAAATTCTCTTACTGTACTTAGTACAAGCTTTAATAGCACGCTTAAAAGATAAATTTAAGCTATCCCGCTTGCTGCAAAAACATATTTTTTAGTTAGATAACCTACAAATAGTCGCTAGTTTTAAAAAGTTACGAAATCAGACAGTGGAAATTTTTTTGCATTTAAATATATTATTAATATTTTTATATCAATCGTTAAAACACGGATTTTCTTAAAACAAAAGAAATTAAAAGTAAAATTTCTTTTTATATCGGCATACGCACAGCGAATCTAGCCATTAGATACTATATAAGATCGAATTTATAAATAGAGTCGTAATAAAAAATTATTAAATTATAATAAATTTTTATAAAAATTTTAGAATACGAAAAACATAATCGATTCCGGCCATCCATTTAGGTGTAGATAAAATTTTAAGCAAAGGCAGTTATAGCGGAAGAAGCTGTATCAATTGCTTAGCTATAATATAGCGTACTTAATGTTATAATTGATAACATAAAATTTATGTAATTAAAAATTTTCCTAGCACAAATGTGCGTTGACACTACCAATCGGTCCAAATGCGATGCAGCCGAGATAGTCAACAAGATCATCAATCCAGTGTAGTTGTAGTACAGCAATACTATTCCATTTGTCTTTTACTGGTAGTTTAATATGCTGTATACCTGGAGCGAAAGGATCTACGGAAACCCGTTGCAATCCATATCTAATACCGATACCAAACGCCTTAAGTACGGCTTCCTTAGCTGTCCAGCACCGCAAAAAACCCTTAGCACCACGCATGGGGCTGCTCCTGAGCAGGATATTCCGCTCAGAAGTGGTACATACCGTTTTAAGTAATGCTCGCCAAGCTATTACACGCTCGACACACTCAATATCTACGCCTACACAACGCTTATTTGAGAGCGCAATCAGCGCATTCTGACCCGCATGTGTCACATTAAACGATAATCTGTCCTGGTAGCCAGCAAGTTCTAGTCGTCCAAAAGCCCCTAATGAAAAACGCAGCGATAACGGAAGGGTACCAGTATACTTAGCAAGTAACGTTCGCAGCACAGCCCGCGTTGCAGCAAAACGTAGACGATCTGCGTCATGTTGATAGCGCAGTGCTCGTTGCTGCTCGTTAACAGACAACCGCGCTCGAAGCAATTTCCATGCAGTAGAGGCAGCAAGTGGGATGCGTACATTCCACAATAACACATCGTTAGGCCATCGTCCAGCAGAGCTTAGTAAGGTTGTCCCCTTAGCATAAATTACATCTTCGCCCATCTTTTATGTATAAAGTATATGCTGCGCTATAAAAATTGCGTTATAAAAAATATACTATACTAGTCTTTATAAGACTGGCATATAGTTCACAATATCACTTTCTATAATATCTGTATTGTATTGAGATACTTTTTCAATTCTTGATTTAAGATAAATGTTGAAATTTTTCTATTTGAATAATTTTTTTAGGAAACCTAAATAAAATTTAAATACATAGTATATAACTTTTGACGTCTTTAATAAAAAATATTATTTTTATCAAAGATTCAAATCATATAAGATATAAAATAGAAAAAATTCTTAAAAAAGCTGCGCTATTTTATATTATAGCAACAGTTGTCTATCTAGTACATATACCCTGATATTATATGTACTTACAAAATAGAAGTTGTAAGTAACAACCGCTAAACAAGTGGAATGATAATTATTTGTTCCCCTGTGTTGCAGTTCATGCTTACTGATATGGCTGTATTAGATAATATTAAATATTATCTAATATTGTGAAGTAGATTTTTATTTAATTATTGAAATTACTTTTAGAATCTAATAAGATTCACTTTCTTATATAAGTTTATGCCATCTAATTATTTCAATTTCAGAAATGTATAAAACACTATTAGTCGATTTCTATATCTAAATAATTTAGATCTGTGATCTATGTTTAAAACATACTTTTCTGAGTTTAACTATTCCAATCTAATAGATTTTATTTACTTATTGTGAACTTTCCTCAATGTTATTAACACTTGATATAATCTATTTAATGTGATTGAAAATATTTCAAATATTGATTTGATATTAATTTAATATAATATTTATATCAAATAAATGCTTATATGTATAAATAAAGGAGTTGTTATTAAATAATTTAAGCAGTAATTATTAATATAATTATATTAATAATTCGATAAAGCTTATTCATAAAATAATTTCATTATTTTTCAGACTACGATGCACTCATATCCAAGATGTGATATCTTGTTCGTTAGTTACGCTTTATATTAATTAGCGTGTTAAGATCAATTCTTAAATTTTAGTTTCATTAATCTTATTTTCACTAATAAGAGTTTTATTTTTACAGATGTATACAACAAAATACTTTAATGAGATAAAGTATTCACTTTATATAATAATTGTTCCTATTCAGTTATTATATATAACCATTGGTTTATAGCTATATAATAAAAGTAAAGTACTCTATTATTTTGTTGTGATGTGCGCGTATAAATAAGCAGATGAAGGAAAAATTCTGAATTACAAATCAATAAAGAACTAGGTGTGGAGTATGCTCAATTCTTACTAGTGAAGATGGATATTTTTTAGTAATTTTAGAGAATATTACTCCTGTGACATTAGATAAACTCTATTTAAGCACTGATTATATCAAATACTCTGTATAAAAGTCGTGAATAAGCTAAAATTGCATGTTAGATAATATCAATTATTAATATTAAATAAATTTTTTTCTAATAAAAAGTTTTGATACAAGATAGATTTTGTATAATTAAATAAATTTTGAATTTTTCTTGTAAAAGAAAGTTAAGTAATAATTACTGCATAGTTTATTAGATATATATACATAAAATGTAATATAATACATTATTATTAATAAGTTTTGAGTTACTTGTTAAGAACAAAGTTTTATATGAATTAATTATTTGTTGCATAACAAAGTATGTATCTTAAAGTAAAAATAGAACTATTGAGTTCTATTTTTAGAACTATCATGTTAAACATTTATTCTTGTAAAGAATATTTATTTATGGATAGTTATATAACATATACGTATATAAGTTAGTTTTATTTAGCTCGAAATTTTAAGAATGTTGTTTTTATTGATGTTAGCCTTAAATAAAATTTTTATTGACATAATTTTATTATATTATAAAAAATATAAATTTCTGAAGATTTAATAAAAATATTTTTTACAGATTTAAAAATTCTTTATTTAATTTATTAAATAAAGAATTTTTAAATAAAATTAAAAAATTGCAAAAAACTTAACAATACTTAACTTTATAAAAAAATCAAAAGTATAATTTTACTATCTATATGCCCCCCCCCTTAGCAAAAACTTTTTATTTATTCAAAGACCCGAGGCTATACCAATTTTAAAAAATTAATTAAATTTATCTTTCGCTCCAAGAATTTCTTGAGTTAATTAAGAAACATAAAAATTACTTTAAAAACGTTAACATTAGCTCAATCCCTTACCCAGCAAGGCTTTCCGAATACTAATGTGAAGGTTTACGGGAATTAAAGTGAGGCCATACAGGATAATAAAGTGACGGAGTTCAGGGAATTAGGTGAGTAGATACAGGAATTATAGTGAGCGAATTCAGGTTTAAATTATTAAGTACCAGCAACTTAAGTGAGAAAATACAGGAATATATGTACGATAGTTAAGGCTAAAAAAGAGTTTATGCATTAAAACTCCTCTCTGAAAAGTACTCAGTGAGCTTCTTCGGGAAGAGCGTTTAGCTTACTTTTATCTTTCGCTACTCTTTTTTCTGTTTAGTGAGGTTTTTCGGGATGATTTTATCCGTAAAAGTGAGTTAATACGGGAATAAAAATGCCATTTTATGGCGCATCCTAAACGAAATTATTAAAATGAATATTCATGTGTAAATAAACATTACAGCACTACTAAGTGAGCCTTCGCAGGAGTTTATTTTATTATGCTATTCGTACTTTTTAGTCGTATTAGTAAAAGCAATACATACTATAACTATATGATATATAACAGATTTTAAGTATCGACATAACGAGCTTTATCTTATAAAGGTGAGCTTTTTCGGGTCGTTAAAAAGCACGCTAAAGCAATATTATCTAAATTTAGTAGTACGCATTTTCTGTATCAAAGTGAGTCTTTACAGAAGTTAGACGCAGTCTGAGGCGCAGTTTAAAAGTAAGTGCCGTGCTAAAAGCCTGGACATGTTATATAACTGATTGAACTGTATTTTTGCTTTTAGATAGCAAATATTTATAAAGCTTTGCCCATTTTAGAGAAAAAACCGGTATTTTATTAAAGCTTTTAGTAGCCAAAAGCTACGATCATTTGGGGTGAGTTTGTTCGGGAAAATTCCTTACAAATTTTTTTAATCTAAATTAAATTTTTTGATAAAAATACATAGTCAGTTTTTCACTGACGCAATAAGTGCTTAATAGGTTAAAGGTGAGACTTTTCAGGGGGGTGTATTACCGTGAATAAGTATTCATAGTATTGCTCTATAATGAGTGAGTTGTTAAACATATACAGTCTTCACTATTACAGTATGCTCTAATTAACCACTGTCTAGATTTAACGTATGGCTACCCGTGTTACAAAGAAGAAAACTGATGTTGTCAGCCAAACCTCCGCAGAGTTGCGCAAGGCCGTTGAAGCTATCGCAATTCAACCAAAAAGCGGCAAGATTACTTTGCTGACTCGCAAACTCTTTAATGTGTTATTAGCGGTTGCGCAGAAATCGGATGAGTCAGGTGATACTTACCGAGCATTGCTTTCGGATATTGTTAAAAATTCCGCATTTGACTCTCATGACACGGCGCTCATTAAAGAGCATTTGCGTAGGATGGTATCGGTGCAAGTTGAATGGAGTACCGGAACATCGAGCCAAAAACCGGGGCGCAAATGGGGTATTTCAACATTAATTGCGGATGCCGAAATTCTTGAGGATACAGCTACCCGGCGTGTATGGGTTGAGTTTTCGTTTGCCCCAAAGATTAAGAAAAAACTTCTTGATCCCGTTCAATACGCTCGCCTGAGCTTGCAGTTCCAAAGCCAACTACGTAGTAGTGCTGGGCTAGCGCTCTATGAGATCTGTATACGTTACTTAACTAATCCAAGCCATCTTACAATGCGTGAGCCCTGGGAATGGTGGCGTCCCATCTTATCTGGAACGCCTAACTCGGAAGGCGGCGATAATGCTAAACGTGAATATAAATATTTTAAGCGAGACTATCTTCGTCCTGCTATGGCAGAAGTGAATGCGGTAACCAATATTAATATCGAATTAATTGAACATCGTGAAGGACGGAGAATATCAGAAATCCAGTTCCAAGTAGCAGAGCGAAAGCAAGCAATGCTAGAAATCGATTTGCATCGAAACGTATTTGATAGCACAGTGATCGAACGTATGGTTAAGCTCGGTATTCCTTTAAAAGACGCGCAAACAATTTACAATGATAACGAAGAGAATTGTATTCGTGCTGCACTTCAAATGACGGAGCAACGTATGCGTAGCACAACGTTGCCTATAGTACGTAGTGCTGCAGCACTGTTTAAGGATGCACTAAAAAAAGGCTACGCGCCGCCAGTTGAGGCAGCGCAAATGTTTCCACATATTAAGAAAAATTCTATAGTACAAGATCCAAAAACTCGACTTTTGGCAGAATATGCTGCATATCGTAGAAAACAAGCACAAAAGTTTTATGATAAGCAAGATAACGCTAATCAAGAGCTTATTCGAGAATCATTTGAAGACGAGGTGTTACCGAGCCTGGGAATGCATCTGCGCGACGAATGGCGGAAGCGTGGTACCTCATCAAAGATTGCTGAAACTGCTTTTTTTGATTGGTTTGTGCTAAAAACATGGGGTGAGCCAACGGATGGTGATTTACTTGCATTTACATTAAATTATGTGCACGATACAGATTAATCTAATGCTAATATGCTATTTATGAGTATAAAAATTCATTATTTATTTTCCTGGATATTAGCATTTGATATTTTTGGAAAAAAGTGCTTCGATTTTTGTTAATAATTCGTCTCGCTTTTTTGGTACTAGTCCTTTAAGCTTTAATTCAAGTCGATCGTCGCCGTATAATTTAAGGTCACCTAGGATTACTCCATCTACCTTAATTTCTACTCGTTGCTTATAACGCTGACGACGAAGCGGTTGGGGCATATTGCTTGATAGTGATTTATATTTAATAATATCAGCAACTTGCCGAGTGCTCAGGTCGTTAGCGACAATCTTATTGATTAATTTAAGCGCAGCATTTACACCTTTTTCCGAATGATATCGGGCAACTTGGTATGCCATATTAGATCCAAATCGGTCGGGTCTAGTTAGCATTTCTTTCATAATAATTTCCGGCAATTTAGCAATGCCTAATGCGACAGCAACTGTAGACTCATCAATTCCAAGATTCTCAGCAAGTTCGCGCTGACTTTTAAAGTACTGTTGATCGAGAAAGCGCTGCCATATAATAGCGTTATCAAAGACTGTTTGTGAGTCCCTTTGAACATTTAAATCGTAACCAAACTTATAGCTCTCAATACCAATTGGTAAGTCTACGACAATTGCTTTTACACTTTCCTGATTAGATTCTCTTAATGCCAGAACCCGACGACCACCATCGCTTAGAAAAAATGTACCAGGGTTTTGGTAGTCGGGAATAACATGAATAGCCTGCTGTTGACCTTGCTTAGCAAGATTTATAGCCAGTTCCTGAATAGATGATTTTAAGTAAAAATAACGTGGATTAAAAGGACTTGGTTTAATCCTTTTCAAGGGTAACAAAATAATTTGCCCTGGCGTATATTCGGTTTTAGTGCGCCATATAGCGTAAGCGGCAGATTCGCGAGAATTTGTTGTTCTAGACTGAATATCATTGTCTTTATTAATTACAACTGATTTAGAGAAATCAGGGTTATTTTTCTGCTTGACCCAGGTATCGATCGTATTAAGACGCTCTAGCGATGTTTTTTTTTCGCTAGTTGTTACATCTGGCCGCGCCCGGAAACCTCGGGCTAGTTGAGTAGATTTCATATAATTGAATATAAAAAGTTACTTTAAAAGCATTAAGATTTCATTAGTACAGGCTCGGATTTCGGCGCTTGCTAGCTTACTACTGCGGTCTGTCATTTGTAGAACAGTTTTTCCTAGTGCCATTGCTTGCTTATAACACTCTCGGGTAGAGATCCGAGTTTTAAGAAGTGGAAAACTGAGTTTTTTAAGTGAGCGCTTTAATTCGCGCGTTAGCATTCGTTTCTCTTCAGTCTTATTAAGAAGAAAAACAGCTTTTAAATCTTCATTTATTATCTGTGCCTGCTGAATAAGTTTCATTAGGCCGATACTTGACCAATAGTCAGCTGGTGACGATGATATCGGTATAATAGCAATACTAGCTACTAAAAGTACAATACCAGAGATTTGTTCTGTAATTGATGGTGGACAATCTATAATTATAAGATCGTAATCATTAACAAATTTTTTTATTTCTTTATGAATTTCCCCCCCCGCTTCTGCTAAATTCACAATTGAAAATGGAATGCCTACCTCTTCACAGGTAGTACTAGACCAGTGAATTAATGTATTTTGTCCATCCGCATCGACAACTAAAACTTTTTTTTCTTTTTCGTGTAATGCTGCACCAAGATGCATTGCAATTGTGCTTTTGCCAACCCCCCCTTTTTGCTGAGTAACCGCAATTATTTTAGCTGTCACTTGAAACTCCTTAATATTTATCAAGACTTTTTTTTAAAAATTTACTATTTTTTAATTTTTTCAAATTATAAACTTTATGCGCATAAACTATAGTAAGCTTTAAGATACACAGGTAAGCTCTTTCTGTCTTGTAAGAAGATGTGGAGTGTATTTGATTGATATTTAAAAGAGCAAATATTGGATGAATATTTTACATATCAAGATTATAAATAATGATATGTATTAAGAAATGCAAGTCTGTGATATAACTTTACAAGTTATAGATAAATTTTTAATTGGATAATTATCCTTATACATTATATCTTAGTAAAAAATTATACATACCACCATAATAATCTAATATTATTTAAATATTTAGAGAATAAAACTATTACATAGTAAAGAATATTCATGAAAAATGATTGCTCAAATGTTAGATATAAAAAACTAGAAAAAAATTATAGTCTTATATGCGCTTGAGTCAGTATTGTATGTAGTTACATTACAATAAATTGTTGTTGATAGCATATCGAGCTAAATATAGATTTACTGCGTCTTTTGGAGCGCGCTTATTACAAGTATGATAAGTGCTATATATATTTTAGATGTGCTCTTATCTTAATATGTAGGCTTAATGTCGTTTGCGACTTTTTCTCCACCTGACTAAAGCGGTATTGATTACCATGTTCTATAACTTTTTTATATATAAAATATTAAGTATACAAGTAGAAAACATGGCACCTCTTTGTTTGCGTAAAAATAATCTTGCGGTATAGTACTGATACTTTGACTCTAGCTCTGACTTAGTATGCGGTCTCTCCTATGAGGAGAGACCGCACTTGTGTTACAGGAACTTATTCGTTATTTAGATGAAATCTCTTAGATTACAAAGATTTTATCACGCACTCTGCGCATAAGCCTTTGAGCTCCAGCTCACCCTGGATCAGGGTAAAGCCGGTCGATGCAATTTTATCTACTAGCACGTGATGAATTCCCCATGCATCGATTTCAGCAACTGCGCCGCACTGACAAACAATTAGGATTCCTTGCCGACAATGTGTCAAATTATGACATACTGCGAATGCATTAATCGATTCAATTCGGTGCACTAATCCAACAGACTGCAAAAAATCAAGTGCACGGTAAACGGTCGGTGGTGCAGAGCCTGAATGAATTTTGCGCATTTCATCAAGCAACGTATAAGCCTTAGTTGCTCGGCCAGATTGCAGCAGTAACGATAAGACTTTTTGTCGTAGTGGTGTGAGCAGTTCGCCACGCTTCTGACAGTACATGCGCGCGAGTTGAACCGCTTGCGTAATATTATCCACGGATAGACCGGGCAGTGCCGCGATAGCAGGAGGACTGCGGAATGTAGTGTTGAGTATGCCAATACATGTGCGGAAGAACTCGTATATTACTTCTGTATATGCGTTAAGAACTCAATGCTTTTAGATTAGCTAATAACTTAAGTACGTAAATCGTGATAAAATTAAAAATTGATACACTACCGCTAGATTGTATCGTATTTATTCGATACAGGTAAGCATGTATGCTAACTTTCATGCTGACACGATATCTTAAGATCCTCGAATTTATATTTTTAGGATCAATAGTGTGTTCATACATCTCAATTATTGATAATAACTACAAGTATGTTAGTTGAAGTAGTTAACATGATCAAGTTCACTTATCTTGCTATACTAGATGTACCTGTACTTCCATAATCTTAGCTGCTACTAATTAGCTCTAGATTTCCGCCTTTGTTATCTCTTAGTAGCGAAGATAGGTTGACTAATATAGTAAACTTAGCTAATGCTATCTACTCGCAATTTAATTAGAGCTTGCCGCGGGTGGGGCAGCAGTTTAGGCGAATCGCTATAGAAAACGCATGGGGGCATAATTAATAAACTCTCGAATATCGGTTTGACCAGTAACGATCCTCTATTTGGACAAGTAAACTCACATGGCTTTTAAGTACAGTAAAGCAAGATATTCGAATGTATTATTCAGCTAAATATAAAGAAAATACTATGAATCAGTAATAACGAGTTGACTTTGAAAGCTATCTAGCTAATGCAAGCGCATTAGATGATTAGTGGTTTTAGCTTTATAGACTCTCTGATAAATGAATTCTTCATGCTATATAAAATATTTGTGTTTTATTTCATTATGCAAGACTGCTAAAGTACTTTAAATTTAATCTATTGGTTTTTAGAACCAAACAACTTTACTATTTTACACTCCTTATCGTAAGCTTCAGGGGGGGTAGTTATTTTTAACCTAAGAAGGAAAAGTGCAATGTCTCTCATCAATACGCAGGTCAAACCGTTTAAAGCAACCGCTTATCATAATAGAGCTTTCGTAACACTCACGGAAGAAAATTTGAAGGGCAAGTGGTCAGCCATTGTATTTTATCCGGCTGACTTTACTTTCGTCTGTCCAACCGAGTTAGGTGATTTAGCAGACCACTATGCCGAATTTCAAAAGCTCGGTACAGAGATTTATGGCGTATCAACAGATACTCATTTCGCGCATAAGTCTTGGTGTGATACATCAGAAACGCTTTCTAAAATCAAGTATCCCCTAGTGGGCGACCCAACAGCGACGCTAGCACGCAATTTCGAGGTTCTGATCGAGGAAGAAGGCCTTGCGCAGCGCGGCACGTTCGTGATCGACCCATCAGGAAAGATTAAGATGTATGAGATTCATGATAATGGTATTGGTCGTAATGCAGAAGAGTTACTACGTAAGATACAAGCTGCCCAGTATATCGCATCACATCCTGGTGAAGTATGCCCGGCTAGGTGGACTCCTGGTGCTAATACGCTTAAGCCATCGTTAAACCTAATCGGTAAGATATAATATTCTGCATTCCTAGGGCGCTTTTACTCTTTTCCAGAATTTTTCTAATGTATTCGATGCCGTTTTATATTCAATTAAATATTACTTATCCAAGTAATATTTAATTGTTTATAAATAACAGCAAAAAATTAGATTAATTATGCAGCCTGTCAGCACAAAGTGTAAATTACATGATTTACTTTTGATAGAATAGAATGCCGCTCTAGGCTAGCGCGGCATTCTTCTAATTTAGAAGCATATGCTGCCAATCTTATTCATGATGAAAGTTAATAGTTATCTAATTAGTGCTAGCTTTGGATGGTAACCGCGTGCTTAAGATCTATATCTAGATTTTAAGTGTAATTTTTGATTGTGGGCGGCATCTAGCATGTAGAAAAGTCCGTGAGTAAAGAACAATAATGGTAAGGTAAGTGTAAATATACCTACATTAAGGATAATGTAGGTATATTTACACTATAATCTAATATATAAATTGTAGTACTACACTAATAGTTAACATAAATCCTAAATTCGGTACTCTATTAGAGTACCGAAACATTCTCAATAATGTCAGTTTATATGAGAGGTTTTAAGCCTTAGTAAGATTGTTATAAAAAAGTATGTTCTTATAAATATTTTATATATTATTAGTATTAATTAATATGAAAATATTAATAAGCAGAAAGCTAGTTTTTAACTTTAATTAAGATTTAAATATATTCACAAAAGAGAATTTTTTTGATAATATACTAAGTATATTTTATATATTATAAATATAAATCATGTTATATATATAAAAATTCTTTAAGTTTTAAACTTACTTTAATACAAAAAATAGAAACAGGTAAAACACATTAATTTTTATAATTTTTATGCATTAATAAATATTTATTAAACTCAAACGTTATATCAAAACGTAAGTATTTATTTAATATAAATTAAATAAAATACCATGAAGTATAGTAATTAAAAGCGATTTATATTTTGCTGAAATATAATGCGTTACAGAATTAAACTGTCGAAAAAAATATGAAAATCAAAAAATTTACTAGATTAGTAGCTATATCTCGCCTCTAAATATTTATTACTATAATAGAGCGGTATTAAATTACTTACTTTTAAAGTAACCACGTTGCTGTAATATAGTACAAACTACATGATAAGAGTGATCGTATAATACGTTTATTTATTACTGACAAATAGTAGCACACGAAGTGTGCGAGCTTTTATATGAGCTAATGCTAGCCAGAGTTGCCATGCGAGTCTAATCTAATAGATAAATGAAGTCGTTATATGCTACATACATCCCAACTTGACATGAAAGATACAGTACGCTATGATGAAAATAATATATTTGCGCGGATTTTGCGCAGCGAGTTAACTTGTATCAAGGTGTCAGAGACAAAAGACGTTCTAGCTTTTATGGATTTAATGCCAAAAGCTGATGGCCATGTACTGGTAGTACCAAAAGAGGCCGCAGCAAAGATATTTGACTTATCAGATGCGGCGGGTGTAGCTTGTTTCCGGATGGTTCATCGAATTTCAATTGCCATTCAAGCTGTATTTAAACCAGATGGTATACTAGTAGCTCAGTTTAATGGAGTTGCAGCCGGGCAGACTATACCGCACGTGCATTTCCATGTGATTCCACGTGGCACTAATAAAAAACTTAGGCTACGTGAACGTGTAATCGCTAAGCCAGAAAAGCTCGAGGAAATTGCACAACTAATTCGCGTACAACTGAGTAAATCGGTTAATTTATAATGAGATTTTGCTATTATTAATATAGCCATGATTTACATAAGTTCCTATTAACCTGGACATAAAGACTAGTTTGTGTTTTTTGTCGTGGCCTATTAATATTGCTGATAAGGTCGGTACAAAATTTGTAGTCGCTGCGAAATTTTATTACTCAAATTTTTGTTTTAATTTTATAGTGAGTATGTAATTAAAAACAGTTTCATATAATGAAACATTTCTATGTACTTCTATGGTAAATGAACTTTTTTATTATCATAATACATTTAAAATGTATCTAAGAATAACCTATTCTAACAATAGAATAGGTTACGCATAAATTATTAATAGTACTACAAAGTAAATAAATGCGCACCATACTCGCATATAAATAGGTGTGAGTGTAAAGATAAGTAAATCCGCGAGTCTCAATTGACAAGCCATTAAAGTAATCTAGAAGCTTGCTAGAGTCGAGATTCCCAACTGTTACGTGCGTTTACCGTCTAACAATAGTGCGGCTCGCGTGTTTAGCTGCCTTATAATGACGAAACTACTAATTTAGTTAGATTTCGTGCCATCGATATTTATTATTATTTGTCGCTGGTGTAGTTTATTACACAATTGACTGAGATTATATTGTGTTTAGAGCAGTCGTGGATTTTATAGTACAAACTATAATTCTAAGCGTCTAGCTGTCTGATCTGTATTTCGCAAGGGGCGTGGAATAAAAATCTTCTCTGCGCTATATGACAAGCCAGATAAAGAAAGCGTGACGCGCACATAATGACTTTACCCTATGGACGAACAGAAGAGACAGAAAATTATTGCGTATATTCACAGGCAAATGGCAGAATATGGTATTTCCATTGAACGTTTGTCTGAAGCGCTCGCTGAAAATATACAGCCAATCTTATTTCGTGATGCGTATGGAAACGTATGGGATGGTAAAGGAGAAATGCCTAATTGGCTTAAGCGGGCGGTATATGCGGGGCAATCAGCTGAGCACTTCAGGGTAAAAACAAAACCATAATCTATGCATTGCCTCGTATGATTCCAATGCCGCATACTCAGCTTGTTGAGCTAGCTGATTGTTCAAGCGTTGCTTTCGCGCAGGCGGGAAGTGGGGAACCAATAGTTCTAATTCATGGTTCGCTATGCGATTACCGATACTGGGGACCGCAGTTTATACCGCTTGCAGCAATGCATCGCGTACTATCTCTCAGTCTTGGGCACTACTTTCCAACACGTGAACTAAATCGCACTCTCCCATTTAGCTGGAACTCACATGTGCAACAAATCGTTCAGTTTATAGATGAGATTGTGCGCGAGCCCGTACATGTAGTTGCACATTCTCGTGGTGCGTATCTTGCATTTCATCTGGCTCGTAGTTTTCCAGAGCGGTTGCGTAGTGTAACACTCGCTGACCCCAGCGGATTTGTGCAAAATGACGAGATGGTGGACTACTATGCGTTAATGTGTCGCATTAAGACGCTACATACACGTGTTATGGGATTAATCAGTCAAGGTGAGACAGATGCGGGCCTTGCATTGTTTGTAGACTCTGTTAGCTGTCAAGGGACATGGGCTCGCAGTCCGGATGGTTTTAAGAAAATGATTCGAGACAATGCACACACTCTGTGGCCGCAAATTATGGATCAGGTGCCGGTTTTTTTAACATGCGATGCTAGAGAAATTACACTGCCAGTAATGCTAGTTGTCGGCGAGAAGAGTCCTTCCACTTTTCATCGGAATATTAAATGGTTGCATCAACATATCACTGGTGCTTGTAAAATAACAATTTTTGGTGTCTCACATGGTATGAATTTAGCGTACCCGCGCGCATTTAATCAAGCAGTGCTGGATTTTATTAAAGTGAATAGTCGATAGCAGTTCTTGAGAAAAATTTATTGCTGATGTGCTTGCTAAGCATGTATATATTTAAAGGCACCATGCAAGTAAGCTAGGATAGCGGAATATAAATTCCGTCTAATAAAAAGACAGCGTCACAAAATAAATATAAGAAAACTAAAAATAGTTTCGTAACAAGCACAAGATCAGGATTATTTACTTTTTACGTAGATAAATTATAAACATACTTTTTAAACAAAGTTTTTACAATGGTTTTTTAAAAATTAAACCAAATATTTTATAATGCTGTTGTACAGCACAAAAAACTACAATTAATTTTTTTAGTACCAAGTATTTTGGTACTTATCCCTAAGATATTGCTTAACTTTTTAGTTATATTTTTTATTGAAAATTTCATAGCACTAATTTTTTTTATAAAAAACATGTTAAAAGACAAAATAAGATGTTAGTAGTGAAACGAATTAAAATATACTAATCCTTGTGATGCTCGATATTAAATCGTTATCTATTACTTATTGTAGATCTCTGCTGAGTCTTATTAGCCCATGAGGCTTTTAATATGTACATAGATCCGAAAATGGTATACCTAATATATTTATATAGTCTATCTTAATACTTACTATATTTAGTTTAACTTAATGCTAAACCTAGTAACAACTGGAGTATCGATACCACTATGGTGGTATCCAATATTAGAGTATGTTGAAAGAGTGCTGACACGGTTTAATATTTTCAAATCTAACAACAAAGCTACATGCTTTTTGTTAGTGAGCAATTTACTCAAAGTAAACGTGCCACTTAACCAGGTCGTCTATATAGACGACCTGGTTAAGTATTATAAATGATCCCAAGGTTGACCTTGCAATTGAATAGATATCATAAATTAGCACTGCAGCCAATCAATCAAGATATTAGGATAATTGCACTGAATCACCTAAGGTGCGAAATAGAAAAAACTATAACTTTCAGCTGAGCCTATTTATATATAGCTATATAAAAATGTGTTATGAAGGTAGTTTTACTCGATAGTTGCGCATAGCGTTTTGACTATGTTTATATAAATGAGCGCGCTTAATCCTCTTTACTATTAGAATACAACGCGTACGCAAAACAATTTTAAGCCGCCCACATGCCACCGGTGCATAACATGCTTAACCTCGAGTAAATTCAGGGGTTGTCTTAATCGTTGTATGTTTTAAATATATCTATCTTATCTACACCTGTTACGGTAATAGTAGTATTACTTATACTTATAGTAAGTCGCACTCAACATATGCAACTATTTTTATAGCAGTCAGATTAAATCTGTAGATCTAGACCAAAACCCGTTACATAAGCTAAACGCTCGCGATAGCGTTAGCGACAACATGGATATTCTGTTCATTTAAACCTGCAATGCACATCCGCCCCGAGCGGACTAGATACACGCCATGCTCGGTGCGTAGGCGGTCTACTTGCTCAGCACTTAGTCCAGTATAAGTAAACATGCCTCGTTGTTGAATATAGCGTGATAATATAGCGTCCGGAATACGGCCCTGTAATCGTTCGTAAATTGCATGGCGCATTACTGTAATACGCCTACACATCGATGCGAGCTCTGATTTCCATGATTCTTGTAGAGCCGGCGTGCAAAGTACTCTGTGGACTACTTTGGCGCCATAGGTGGGTGGATTGCTATAATTTGACCGTACCGCGCCGGTTAGCTGCCCGAGCACGCGTGTTGCCTCTTCATCGGATTGGCATACAACACTTAAACCACCGCAACGCTCACCATATAGCGCAAAGTTTTTCGAAAACGAGTTCGCGACTAGGCATGATATGCCACGTGCGGTTAGCTCTCGCACCGCGAAGGCATCATCCTCTAGGTCCATTCCAAAACCCTGGTACGCCATATCGACGAACGGTAATAGCTCTTTTTTCTCAATTAACGAGATCACTTCGCGCCATTGATTTCGGTCCAAGTCGACTCCTGTTGGGTTATGGCAACATGCATGTAGCAGTACAATGTGACGGTGAGAAATTACGCGTAATGCATCAAGCATCGCGGCAAAGCGCACACCGCCTGTAGCGCTATCGTAATACGGATAGGTGTTTACTATAAATCCAGCTCGTTCGAATACTACGCGATGGTTTTCCCAACTTGGATCACTAATCCACACCTGCGCATCAGGTAAGGTGCGTCGTAGAAAATCTGCACCGACTTTTAACGCACCCGAGCCTCCCAGTGTCTGTAGCGTCGCAATACGCTGTTTAGTATGGGCGCTGCATGCATTGCCAAATACTAGTTGATGTACTGCATCTCGATAGTCTGGCAGTCCTGCCATTGGCAGGTAGGGTCGAGGTTCAATTTCCCCTGCCAGGGCATACTCCGCGTCGCGTACGGCAGCCATCACTGGCAGATTACCGTAAGCGTCGAAGTATATTCCGATACTTAAATTCACTTTATTATCCCGGGGATCATCGTGAAAATCCTCATTAAGCGACAAGATTGGATCACCGGGAAATGCTTTAACGTGCTCGAACATAAAGTATCCTAGAAAAGTAAGGCTTTATCGCTTGAAGGCCCTGCCGTATATCGCTCATTAGTTACTAAACTAGCTAAAGCGATAGCTTACCCCGAAGATCGTCAATCTGAGAGAATCATATAGATTAAAAAGCGCAGCAGAGCTACATATAAGCATTAAAATCATAATAAGAAAAACCAAATACAAATATATATAGTGCATGAACGAATGGCCATCATTAGTAAAGGGCTTATTTATAAAATTTTGCTATCCGTGAAGCGGAAGTATCGAATACTAAGCATAGCTTAGTTGATTGAAGGTGCTAATTACTATTAAAGGGGCGACCCGCAGGTCGCTACCGAGCACGCACAGTATTTGACTGTTTTTGTAAATCTTGTAAGTCAGTACTACGACGTTTAGTATGGTAATTAAATATAACCTTAGACATTTACCAAGCACGAGTTTCGGTTTCCTGTAAAATTCGGTCATTGATAGAACGACATCAATAGAAATCACGCATCGATATCGTAATGATGCCCAGTATATAACTCATTTAGTAGTACAGGGAATACAGTTAGCGGATTACTAGCCTCGGTAACTACCATGCCAATTCGTACTTGAATATATTAAGAATGCACTTATTATGAGCGAAACCGATTAGCTATTGATTTTAGTATTAAAAATACTATGCTGCTAGGCACTAGCAATATGCCTTGAGGCTTAACAATCCGAATAGCAGTAGATAGAAGTAAAATCCTAATTTAGACACTATGTCTACTTTTACACAATCAAAAAAGAGAATGCTATTTAGCAATATAATTTTGCTCTACCTTGACTAATCACATGAATTAGCACGCGACATTTTAGCTTTAGAGCTTTGCATAAAAATCATGTTAGTCTCAGCAGACTACGAACAACTTATCTACCCTAGCAATACATATAATCACAAATAATGTGAATAGAAAAAAGGGGGGGGGCACCGCAGTTTTAACAGTACCTTCGTGGAAATAGTTAAGTAAGCTAGTAACAGCCTGTCAGCTACGATCTCATCTGGTTATCTTATAATTATAAGTAATATCTTAGGTTAATATGTGTCCCTAATAAGGATAACGGTCGAGTAAGAGCATTAGCCCAATACCGAAGATATGTCAGTTCACTAGGTTCCTAAATTAGGTACATCAGCTTGTATGTACTCTTTTTGTAGATATAGTCAGTTTAGGTCTGTAATTTTTTAAAAGATGATTTTAATAAATATTAAACATATTTTATAAAAAAACTTATTACTTAGCAAGTAACTACAACACAATTTATAGTTGCAATCTACGTTGTATAAATAGATACTTCTCTCTATCCAAGCCCCCTTTGAGGGTAAATAAAGTTTTGTATATCTATAAATCTATAGTATGATTTATTGAGTGCAGTTTCTTTATTTTGCATTTTCATGATACAATAAGAAATTCTTTCCCGGGGTGATGAAACTGGTAAACATAGCGGACTTAACAATTTGAGTGCACAGTCGGAAACAGCTGATGTAGAACCCTTCAAATTCGGAGAAACCCCTGGCTTTATAAGTTATGGGCCGAGGTAACGCCGAGCCAAAATAGTCAACATTCTAAACTTGATAAAAAGGTGTAGAGACTAGACGGAGGGCGCCTAATGCACGGTACGGAAAGTCACAAGTTGTAGCGTACAATGGCGAAGGCATAGTCCAGCACACAAACATCGGCCTTTGCAAAGTTGGTGGCGCTGAAAAGCGTAGTGTGAAGAAAATCCGCCGCTTCACGGCTTACCGGTTCGAGTCCGGTCCCCGGGACCACGATTTCTTGAAAAATCTGGAACTTTACTAATTATCTAATTAGTAGTAGTACCTATAGATATGGTACTATATCCAAATAAGTGTTAGAAGTAAGTTTGATGTTCAAGCAGTTTATATAAGTACGAAAATCTATAAAATTTGCTTTAAAGAAAGAGGCGCAGACTATTCTGCAATAGAAATTTTTCTAATAGGTTCCGTAGCATCGCGGTATTAGTTATTATGACTTATAACAAGTTCTTTAAAAAAAATTATAGGATATTTATTTATAACAAATATCCTTGTATCTCTTAATTGCTCAGAACGTACGTAACGTACTCTTGACAAGTTTTTATCTTCGCATTTTTCCTAAATATTTATAATGGGTACAACTTTATAAAAATTTTATATGAATGCTATTACAGATCTCACTTAGTAGTAAAGTTAAAACAGCTATTTAAAAATATTTAACTTACCAACAGCGCTATTTTAATAGATAAAATACAGGAAAAATTAAGAGTGGGGCAAATTATAAAGACTTATAATATTAGGTATTACTTTAAATTTAGCTAATATCGCTATTAAACCGGATACATATGATCACTGTTATAAAAAACATTGTTAGTTAACTGCGATTGATCATAGGATATAGCGTAATACTAGTATATTACATATATAGTGGAGAATGTGTAAGCTTTATAAAAAGGTAAAAACTACATCATTACGATAATTGTTACTATGACTTCTGTATAATACGCTATTCTAGATTTATATTTGTTTTCCGGGCGTTTGGCGGTTTTCGTTGTTATAGCGCAGTGTTAACGTGCGTTTTAGAAACAAGCTATTGCTTACCTTAATTAATATTTCTTGTAAGCATATAACATCTTTTTATTTTATTTAAAGGAATAATTTGACTACTGTCATCCCAAAGCCTAATGAGCCCGTCGAAGTTGCACTGCGACGTTTCCGACGCTCTATTGAGAGCACTGGATTAATCAAAGAGTTGCGTGCTCGAACAGCATATGAGAAGCCTACTGCCGAGCGAAAAAGGAAAAAAGCAGCAGCTGTAGCAAGGTTGCGCAAACAGATTCGTCGCTCTTTACCACCTCGCAAGTTTTACTAAAAAATATGGCTGGCGAGTGAGCAAGTCTAGTGCAGATGTTAGGTATAGAAATAGCATTACCAGGTAATTTATTTATCTAGGATAATCTACTAAAATATTTCGACAGTAAAGTCAGACTCGCCACTATATACTTTCGTATTAGTAGCTTACAAAGCCGGCTGTATATAAAATATAGCCACAGTGTATTTATTTTAAATAACTAGATAAATTCCAATAAATAATAAAAATATATTATTTATCATTAACTATAGAGTAGTAATGCCAAAAATCGTAAATGTTATCTAAGTATGAGGTTTTTATAAAAAATGTATGCCACTGTATAGCAGATAAACTGTAAATATTGATTCTAAGTTCTTGTATCTTGTATCAAGATTTGAGGCTTTTCCATCTAGTAAAGTCTACTAACTTTAGATTATTTAGCTTGCGTATTATTATAGTTGGTTGTTTTTCGATACTATCGTAGTATTCGAAATACAAACATTTAGCCCACCCTGAAAAATTTTTAAGACTTAAAAGTGAATTTGCAATTTAAACACTATAGTTTATACTATTTTAGAGTAAAAACTCTAGTGTTTATTACTTATTATTTTAATAAATAATTTTTTTAGCATAAAATACATCTTTTTATCTGTAATTCGGCTTATATTTATATTTGAGTTAAGAATAAGTTATTAATAACTTATTTTTGGCACTCCCTAAGGGAATAAGCATATCACTATCTAGTACGGATAGTGCCCGGTTAGTAAAGTATTTAATATACTTATATTGTATGCACCTGAGAAAGCAAGCTGTGATGTTATAGGCTACTGTCTTAAATTATTCAGATATTACAAGAAACAATATAGTTAGCTACTATAGCTTAGGAGAAATTGACTTAGATTAATATTCCCTCCTTTTTATAGAGGATAGACATTAAGGATAAGTTAATAGCATAACGAAGGTCGATTTCTAAATGCATTTAAATCGGTATACCTTTACTCTCCTCTGCAGTGTAGAGGTAACTTACTTATCATCGGTAAAATACCCTTTAAACCTAGGCTAAATCATGCTAGCTCAAGCAAGTGTCTAAGGTCAATTAATAATAGTTACTAAATCTGTCCCAGACTACTATTTCCCCGATTTTTCATATTACTTTAGCCCTTGCTCTAGGAGATAGTCAATGGCCACTAACTCATAGTTTTTATCTGAGTCCGCACATGTGGACAATGCGGCGGTCATGCCGCTTCCAAATTCTCGTAAGATTTACGTAACGGGATCCCGACTTGATCTGATGGTTCCGGATGCGCGAAATTAGCCAGGCTGATACACTAGCTGTTTTCGGTGGTGAAAAAAATCCACCGATTGCGGTCTATGATACTTCTAGACCCTATTCTGATCCAGAAGCGAATATTAATATTCGTAGCAGCTTACCGGAGCTACGCAAGATATGGATTGAAGAGCGTAGAGATACTAAGCAGCTAAAAGAGGGATTCTTCAACCAATATCTCCAAAACTATATAGCTGACTAAGGGAGCACTTATCTTCGCTTTCCAGGCTTGCATCACGCTCCTAGACGAGCTAAAGCTAGTGTCAGTATAACCCAGATGCATTATGGGCGCCGTGGAATTATCACGCCAGAAATGGAGTTTGTTTCGATCCGCAAGAACGAGCGTCGTTATGAATATCTAGAAAATTTACATGCCAGCGGACCACAGGGTGTTAAACTAGCTGATTTAATCGAAAAGCAACATCGGGGTAGAAGATTTGACATGTCGATATCTGGCATCGATTATCTTCTCGAAATCACTCCAGAATTTGTACGCCAAGAGGTTGCGCATAGTCGTGCAATTATTCCAGCTAATATTAATCATCCGGAAACTGAGCCGATGATTATCGGACTTTATTTTCTAATAAAGATTAATGCTAAATTGGTAACTCAGTTGTCACATCATCAATCGGCGAAGAGGTTGATAAGATGATATGGGTAATTCGCTGGGGCGGCGATACAGTGATGGACCTGTCAACGGGTAAGAAACACGCGAGTAGATAATCCGAAATAGTACAGTACCAATTGGTACTGTACTATTCACCGAGCGCTAGAGAAGGTGCGTGGCAAGGCAGAAGATTTAACCTGAAAAATATTCTATGATACACTGATTGAGCAAGCAGAACAATGGGTTAACTACTTTACTGTGCATGCGGGTGTCTTGCTACGCTATATACCGATGACTGCCCAGAGGATGACGGGAATTGTTTCTCGGGGTAGTTCGATGATGGCTAAATGGTGTCTTGCTCATCACCATGAGAGCTTTCTATGCGAACATTTCGAAGATATCTGTGAGATTATGGGGGGGCATACGACGTAAGCTTTTCACTGGGTGACGAATTACGCCCGGGTTCAATCTACGATGCAAACGACGAAGCACAGCTTGCCGAACTTAAAACACTGGGCGAGTTAACAAAGATTACGTGGAAGCATAACATACAGACTATGATAGAAGGTCCAGGGCATGTGCCGATGCAGTTGATCAAGGAAAATATAGATTTGCAGCTAGAATGGTGCAACGAAGCATCATTCTATACACTCGGACCATTAGCAACCGATATTGCACCAGGATATAATCATATTACCTCAGGAATTGGAGTGGCAATGTATGTTATGTAACACCAAAAAAACACCTAGGGTTGCCAAATAAAAATGACGTCAAAGAAGGTATTATTACTTATAAGCTAGCTGCACATGCTGCTGATCCTGCAAAAAGACACCCTGGTGCGCAGTTGCGTGACAATACATTATCAAGAGCGCGCTTTGAGTTCCGCTAGGAAATCAATTTAATTTCGGGCTTGATCCAGAAAAAGCTCGAAAATTTCAAGATGAAACGCTGCCTAAAGACTCTTCCAAAGTCGCACATTTTTGCTCTATGTGTGGTCCACATTTCTGTTCCATAAAGATTGCTCAAGATGTAAGAGATTTTTCTAAAAAGCAAGGTATTAACGAAGCAGAGGCGTTGCGTAAAGGGATGGAAATCAAGGCGAATGAGTTTAAAAACTTGGGTACCAAGATTTACCATAAACAGTAATCTACATTGACCGATATCAACAATTCTACGAGCCTAGTAATAGGTACCATCCTGCTCGGTTTTGTGTGCTAAATGTTCAATCTATAGTTTATTAAAAAATATAATAACTATGAAAAACTCTACCGCATAATATTACTATGTTAGTAACAGTCAGTATACAAGTTTAATTATATTAAAAAGTCTATTATTTAAAGACTATGCGCTTTAGGTGGGGTTATTTAGACCTCCCGAATTAACTTGGCTAGTAAGTAGTTGGCTTACTCTTTTTTTGATTCCTTGTCAAAAAATTATTTACTGTTTTATAGATTCCGACTTATAAAGTATAAATATACTTTATAAGTAAATTATATTTACTCAAATATAATTGAGATATTTTAATAAAAACTAAGCACCCTTCTACGAAGGGGTGCTATAGCAAATATGTTTTAACATAGTGAGCATTCTTTTATGTTCTTTTATTTAAGAATGTTCTTTTATTTAAGACGGTTGTATATATTTTCGTTAGCATGCGAAAAACAGCATAATGAAAAATGCTTAAAACTTTTCTGTTATTAGCTACCTTACGCTAAGTTTTGTAATAAAAATTGTGTATCTTATACAGGCTCTGCTTATATTTTTATATATATAACAATATTAATGCTGCCAGAAGCCTTGCATATTGCATAAAATTTCTAAAGTTAACTTTTTATCTACGCTGAAACCGGCTACTAAAATAACTCATTTTCATAAAAAAGACAATCAACCTAATTTTACTGCACTACGTAACTAGTCACTCTTTCTATTCTTATTACTTATTAGGTCGTCATACAGACTATATTCTGTAGAATAAACGCTATAGAATATACGATCTAACTAATCATCTCAGTTAGTTCTAGGCTAATTCAACTTTTGCGTATTAATATAAAGTCTAGCTTAGTATTCTGGCTCGATTTTATGAATTAAAATAAGAAGTATTTACTTGAGGCAAATAATAAAATTACAAGTTGTTATAACGGGGGGTTAATTGTTATGTACAGCCGCGTATCGCAAGCGAGCTGATAATCCAGTATTACGACGTGTTGGTGTACTAATAGCCCGTTCTATAATAGAACGCGTACCAATAATCGCTATTTGAGTTCGCGCCCGGGTCACAGCTGTATAAATTAATTCCCGCGATAAAGTTTGGCTATATGTAGGTGGCAACACTAATGCAACTCGTTTAAATTCCGAACCTTGCGACTTGTGAACTGTTAGTGCAAATGCTGTATCGTGTGATGATAGCATTTCCGGGGGTACGCTTTGGAAATTTCCAGCTCCTCGTTCGAAGACTACTCGTAGCCTACCGTCGTTAGATGGAAGAGCAAGGCCAATATCTCCATTAAACAAACCAAGTGCGTAATTATTGCGTGTAACGATAATCGGACGGCCCGTAAACCACTGAGTATCCGATGAAAAAGATGAGCGAGCGAGCTGAAGTAGTTTTATAGTAATCCAATTATTTAAAGCATCAACACCATAGGGGCCAGCGCGGACAGCGCATAAAACACGAAATGCGTTAAGCGAATTAAATAGAGCTTCTGCCTCTATTTTTTGTCTTTTTAGCATTCCTATGAGCAAGTCTATATAGCATGTAAAACTTTGTATAATATATTCGCGTGACCTATGGCTGAGTATTGGCCCACTATCTTCAATAAAATATGAGCCTGCGCAATTATTTGTCTTATCGAGCATACCCAGTACATCTTCAGATAAACCATTTCGAATTGCACTGGATAGTTTTCCAATTGAGGAGTCCGGATTAAACCGATAATTAGTTTGCAACCAGACGACGCAATTAGCAAGCACGGGCGACGGTAAGCAGACTACTGATTTTGATGCATCTGGTTCTGGTTTATAGATGTTTATTCTATCTGTCAAGTTGACGTCGAAAAATAGATTGCTCTGTTTAGGCTCTTCAATCAGACTCGATGTAGTAATTTTCGAGGATTCCGTAAATTGCTCTGGGATAATAGCTTGCGCCGACGCAGAAGACTGTATTAAGCTAATTGCTTGCGTAGGCAGGCAATATTGCGGATTATTAATGGGTTTCTTGATTGGTAGCGTTTCTGCGATACTAGAGTTTGGTAAAGTAGTTGGTCGATTCCATTGATTTCGTCTATCGACTGACATACCACAGTAACCTACTGTATTAGATGACGAAATAGCATATTTGAGTGAGCTATAATAAACATATTCGGAGAATTCGTTTCGTAATTTATTAGCTGTACAGCCTACCATCCGTGCAATACGCTGAGAGCGCTCCCCCGTGTAGCATGGATAAGCATTCAGTTCAGCAAACACCGATCCCGCATCAACTGCAGATAATTGGTCTTTATCACCTATTAAAATTAATCGAGCACGTGGCGCAATGGCATCCACTAAGCGGCTTGCTAGTTCGATGTCAATCATCGAAGCCTCATCGACAACAATAACATCATACGGCAAAGGGTTGCGTAGATGGTAGCGGAAACACCCATCTGGTGTACTACCTAATAACCGATGTAGGGTATATGCTATAGTCGGTAGTTGAGCAGCCATATTTTTATCTAGTCTGTTTTTACGGGGCGCCAATGATTCCAGCATATGCTGTGCAGCCTTACCAGTGGGCGCAGCCAGCGCAATGCGTAAATTCGGTTGATCATTAAGCAAACACGCTAGAATTCCAAGGACTGTAGTTGTCTTGCCTGTACCCGGCCCCCCATTAATAATCGTCAGCTGCCCAGAACAGGCGATAGCTGCTGCAACGCGTTGCCAGTTGATATTACTACCACTCGTTTTTCCGAAATAGCGAGATAGCACGTTATTCCACCGATGCGAGTCATGAGACGACGTATTATCAAATTCCGCCCGCGCTCGTATACTCAGTGTTTTAGCAAGTCTCCGCTCGAATTCGTAGTAACGCCCAAGATATAACCGATCATCGTTGTCAATCACTAGAGGTAAATGGGGTATTAGATCATGATCATTAATACACATAGCAATACCGCTTGCGATCAATGATGCACGGATCATATCAAGCTGTTGCCCAAATTTTTGCGCCAGCACTATTAATTCGATGCAGACATGTCCAATAGAAAGCGCCTGACTAAGCATTGCGGCAGCAGCTTCAGCGATACGTGCATCGCTGAAGCTGCTGCCGCAATGCTTAGCAAGCGCCGCTGCTCGACGAGAAAACGCCTGGGATAATATAGTCCTAGACATTACTAACTCCTCCTTGAGATGGTAGATATCGTTTGTTCCTACTGAAACTAAGCATTCTTCGGCTTCGTTGTAAACAATGCATCGAACGCTTTAATAGCAGCAAAACTCGGTCTAAATCGAGCAATACCAGAACCAGGCCAATTCGGACGAACACCTCTTAAGAATAGATAAAGACTTGCACCAAAATGTATTTCATAATCGTAGTCTATCAATCGTGCTCGTAAATATCGGTGCAGCGCAATCGTATAAATTAGTGCCTGCAGTCGATATGCATGGGCATCCATTAAAGATGATAGCATTTGCGTACGATAGCTATTAGCTATGTTACCGAGATAATTTGATTTCCAGTCAATAATCCAAAACTGGCCCTGAAATTCAATCACGGCATCAATGAATCCCCTCAGATAGCCATGTAACATGCCATGATCAAGAGTCTCGCTGACAATACCGTATTCCCTAAGCATTATTGAAAACCGATGCATATCGAGCGACGTAATTGGAAAAACAAATTCGAGTTCAGTTAACCGACGCGATGGATCCATCTCGCCAAGCATAAAGTCTGATTCAAGCTGAGTATTTGCAATATCCCGCAAAAGACGCATCATCATAGCAGTAAGCTGGGGGTCACTGAAAGTATGCGAATTCACCGGCCGCTCGGTGAGTGCACGTACAATAGCAGTAGGCCAGCTTAAAGGATCGCGCAGATTAGCGAGCTCCATTAGTCGATGAAGACAGTTACCCGCAGCCGCCCCCCGGGGAAAACGCAGAATATCGTCAGCATCCAGTCCGATTTGACTGTTGTCTAGCATTGTCTCCGACTCTGATGTGATTGTATGTATATTAACCTGAGTTAGGTCATCATGGTCGGGTCGTACATGCAAGATATTTTCAATATCCGGTAATAACTGCTGTTGCGATATAGCGAGTGAGCTAAAACTCACAGTTTTCCAGGTTTCAAAAAGACGACGCTTTAGCGCGCGCGTGCGCACTGGCACTTGCGATATATCGCTTGGAGGTAACAGTAGATCATGCCTGACTATTGTCGGTAACGGCATAATAATTACACTAGCAGCCTGCTCATTCTGCAATGCTTGCCAATACTCCACCAATACAGCCGCCTTAGGAGGCTCCTTTAGCCATGTATCAAAATGCATTTCTCCACCAGCAACGATCCAGTTCAAAATGCTCTGTCGCGACTCCTTCGTCGATCCATGAACACCGCTCGTATAAATTCCGGCCACAAGGTAGCACCGATATATCGCACGCGTGATTGCGACGTAGATCAACCGCGCGCGCTCAGCAGCCTGTTCGCGCATTACGCTGTAATCAATTCTCTTCGCTTCCTCACCATCGCAACCAAAGTGCAAAATGGAAAGACCATCATCGCAATAATACTCGCGCGCTGCTGAAAATTTAGTATACAGAGGCCTTGCACCTAATACGCTATTGTTGAGGAATGGACAGAACACTACGGGGTATTCAAGCCCTTTAGACTTATGAATCGTGACAATCTGGACTAGATCGCGATCTGATGCGAGGCGCAATTGTGTATCTTCGCCGATACCCGGGTCCGATCGTTTAGCGCTTAGCCAGCATAGAGTTGGCGCAATGCCTGGATGTTCTCTATCGCGCACTTGAATTAGTTCGGTTAGATGATTTATGTCGGTTATCCTTCTCTCACCATCGTTCGTGCTTGCTAGGTGCGCTATGACGTTTAGCTCGCGTAGCGCGATACGCCACATCGGTGCAAAGCCATGCTCCTGCCAGAGTCGCTGATAGCCAGAAAACTGCTCCACCCATGCTGACGAATTTGTACTTAAGTGTGTTGAATCATATTGATTAACTTCTGTCATAGCTGACTCAGCTTGCTCCATGGCCCATAATGCCATAGCGTCTAAACCGATCCAGTCTGTGGCTAAAGCTGCATGTAACCGCTGTAAGTCACCTGGTGCATCGATTGCTAGAAGCACGTATTCGAACTGCTCGGCGTCAATCGTCTTAAATACGGAAGTTTGAGTAAATTCAACGCTACCGATATTAAATTTACGGAATACCTGTTTCATTAACATACCCTGCCGATGCGTCTGCACGAGTACAGCGATGTCAGCTGGTGTCAAAGACCTGATGCCAATCGTCGCATTTCCAGAACGCGCGTCACATATTATCCGTGCTATCTCTGCCGCGCACACCTCAGCGGCAGCGTATTGCGCATCACGCTTATTAAGTAAAGGATGATCTGGTAGCCACCATACTCTTAGAGCTGCTCTAGTTCTATCAGTTATAGAGATTGGATCTCGCCTATCCAAAAATTTTGGATGCCGCCTTATCCCGGCACGCACGTGGCAATAGTCCAGTCCATCGAGCACAAAAGCACGCGAGTTATTGCTGAATAAGCGGTTACATGCAGCAACTATCGTCGCATCGGATCGTTGATTGACAGCTAATGTGTAACTAGCATTAGCATAAGTACGCGCATTTAAGTATGTATGCAAATCAGCACCGCGAAAACTATAAATCGCCTGCTTTGGATCGCCAACAAGAAACAAGGGACCTTGCGGGGCAAAAATCTTTTTAAAGATGCCAAATTGCAATGGATCCGTATCCTGAAATTCATCAATTAATGCTGCCGAATAGCGTTCACGTAAGGCATCGACGAGCCCACTGCGGGCATGCAGTGCATAATACAAGTTGGACGGCAAATCATTGAACGACATGATGCGTGCCGTGCGCTTGCGTTGAGCGATAATTAATGGCCCCATATGTAACCACTCACGAACGAGGGAGAACCAAAGACGCAGATGTATCGCATGCTCTGCCTGGAGTGCAGCAACTAATACATTCGCATAGTCTGAAAAAGCATGTATAAGCGGCTTGCATTTAGTCTTGGTGGCGGCGATTAGTGAAGACGAGGTTAACTTTAAAGCGTCCTTTGAAATCGGAGCCCAGCGATCGCCGCGAACAAAAAAGTGTTCCCATGCCATTAGCGCAGCTTGTATCTGAGTGGGTTTATGTGTACGCTGGTTTAACTGAGCGGAGGAATCAACAAGCCACTGTTCGATCTGCTTTCGCTCTGCGCGCCATAGATTAGCTGCCCGCTTAAAATAATCAATCGTTATATCGACCGTTGTATCACAGACTGGATCTGTCCATATGATTTTGGCTAATGGCTTTCTCAAGCGTTGAGCGAGTAGCTCCTGTAAAACTGCGGGTCCAGCGCCATGAGAAACGAGCCAGTATGCAAATCCCGTCGAACGCGCTGCCTCTGTTTCGACACGCTCACCCCAAAACTGTGCGGCGATATCGAATCTCAGCGCAGTATCGTCAGTCTCAATCTCAAGCGCGAATGGCATTACAGCAGCAAATGGAGATTCTTGAAGCGCAAGTTGGCAGAATGAATGAATTGTATAAATCGCAGCCTGATCAAAACCATTCAATGCGCACCGGATCTGTTTTAGTGCTTGCTGTATAGACATTTCCGGTGTTTTGGTGTCGACTATACGGCGGATGAGGTCAGTTAAAAATGGGTCGCCTAGCACGAGAGATTTTTCAAGCCGCATGAGGTGCGACCGTATTCTCGCGTGCAGCTCTGTGGTAGCTGCCTTCGTAAAGGTTACAACTAGGATTTGGTCTACTTGCAAGTTCTTTTCGAGTAGCAAGCGGAGATAAAGCGCACAGATATTCCAGGTTTTCCCAGTACCAGCAGAGGCTTCGATCTGGGTTACCCCATTAAGCTCGCAGGTAAAGACATCGAGTTCAAGCGCGTCGAAAGTCATGAAGTTCCTCTGCCAGCTGTAGGTGTGCAAGCAGTGGCTCGAATACTGTTTTAGCAATAACTATAGAAATATTATCCAGTGTCATTGAAGTGCCACGCAACGCGAGCCGGATTGCTGGATCAGCAAGCTCACCACCCGTACGGTCATTCGACCATGCTTGATTAGCAGCAGATACATGCTTAGACATGAATAACCATCCACTTTTTTGAAAAAAACGCAATGGTGCGCGCAACCCAGCACGATATAGCGCACATAACTCGCTTAAGTATATGTGCGGATTCTGCGGCATCGTAAATACGAAATGTGTATCGGGTCCAACCCATAGTGTCTGTCGAGATGCTTGAGGATTTATGACACACCAGCATAGATGGCGCAACCACGCATCAAGATAATCACGGACCGTCGGCCTAGCATAGCGATAGAGTACCAATTCGTTATGTGTTGTATTATCTAGCACGCCAGACAATATTGTCGGCAATAACACCGTTTCACTCCATGCCGGCACCCGATCCAGCAGCTCCGATACAGATTCAAGTTGTCTAGGCCAGTGTGGGGCAACGCGAAATGAGAATTCAACAGATTCCAGCTTGCTACTGGAGCGATCTCGGATTTTTTTAGCTAGCCTACTTAATGTCATTACCTCGCGCTCCTGTATCGCGCGTCCGGTTGCGCCTCCAGGCAATTCTGGGAGTGCGCGCGCAATCTCATATGCCCGCTCTATGTATACTGATGACTCGACCAGCAATGGCAAAATGCGCTTGGAAAGCGCATCACGCGCTGCATAGTTGAACTCGTACGGCTCGATATCGGACAGTTTTGTCTGTGCGCGATGGAAGACAATGCCCAGTCTTTCACGTAGCAGTACTTTTTGCGGATGGTGCCAAAATCGCACTAATTTTTCTAACCTTATCGTCTCGCACATATTAGGAGGTAAAGCGTCGCTAAAAAACAGTGATGTAGTGCGATTTTGGCACGCATGATTGGCAATCGCCGTAGCTGTTTGTGCACGATCTTCGTCGTAGGTTAATAAAGGACCCGCGATCGAAAAATATGATGGCTCAAATGACTGTAGTGGATGTTCAGTAATAAAGCTGCGATGTGCCAATGCAATGTCTTCGACACTTGCTGCTTTGCCAGACTTCAATAACGCGAGGTAATCAAGCAACTCAATTAATAACGCTGATGGGAGCATCGTGCTATTGTCGCGGATATTGCGGCCAGTATAGCTAAGCAGCAGAGTATCGCGTGCTGCCAATATGAGATCCAGAAACAAGTTGCGATCATCATCTCGACATTTCCAGTCACCAAGTTGCTCAAATAAAACCATCAGATCGAACTCGTCCGAACGCACGCGTGTAGGTAACACTCCGTCATCGATGCCCGCTATACAGATGATACGAAACGATACGCCGCGTAAGCTAGATAACGACGATATAGTTACGGCACCAGATGGGACTCCGCCGCCGGAGGGATCGTACATAGCGGACAATAGTGCCGTATGCAAAACGGCAGCAGGTAATAGTGTGTCCGGTGCACTCGCTTCTATTTGCACGAAAAGAGTATTAAGTATGGCAAATAGTTTACTTAATGAGTTAGAATTTGAGCTACAAAAACCAAAGAATTGCTTAATAGCGCTATTTACCAGGTTACGCCATTGCGTAATCGTTTTAGGTATTGTGCATGCAAGCACAAATGCATCGAGCTCGTCAATAAATTGAGCTAGCCGACCAAGTAACATAGCGTCAGCAGAACCGATGGGTATTGCTATTGGAAGCCAATTGGCGACAGGTGGTGCGTTGTCTGGCATAGCATATCCAAGAAATAACCGCATCAAAGCGTCCGAAAATGTATGATAAGTACGAGGTGTATTGACATCCCGCCGTTCGTTCGGCGAAAATGACCGGAAAGCGCCGGCGTTTTTTAACCACCTTTGCACGGTCTCTAGCGCCACTGGGTCGATATCATACCGCGCCGCAATCTCATCTACGCGTAGCCATTCAATTAATGCAGACGCGTTAACGGTGCGGTCACCTAAGGTCAACCAATCCAGTAGCGTTCGTGCAAGTGCGTTAGCATGGTACGGAGGCAAACCGGTGATGCGATAAGGGATCCGGCATGGGTCATTCAGCGTGACCATACCGAATACTGCACTCACGATAGGCGCAGCAGCAATAAGGTCGGGTACTACGATCAGTATGTCAGCCGGCGTCAAACTTGGATCCGCGTCAAATGCAGCTAACAGTCGATTATGGAGCACCTCAAACTGCCGCATTAGACTATGGCAGACGTGCACCTCAATACCGTCAAGCTCAGGTCGGGTGAACAATGACACTGGATGTTTAGGCGACAGAATGGAATTCTGTAGGACGGAGAGCCAGCTGTTAGCTGAAGCCTCAATGAATTTACTACGCACGCTTGCTACGGCACAATCGATATGATCATGAAGCAACGCGAGTTGCGCCTGTGTCTGCCGCCCCCACTCAGTCAATAATGGGTGCCTAAATCTCTGGTAATCGATTTGCTCAACTGCATGCAGCTTATTAGAATGTTGATTCTTAATAATATTAAACCAATGCTCTCGGCATGGATTAAGTATATAAATCCGTATGTCGATCCAGCGCGATAATTCGCTTAGCAATTGCACATGTAATAATGGTATTGTCGGTAAAGCAAATAGGCTGACCTGCGCCGGCCAATTCGCTCGTGCGACATCACCTAAATCTAATTTCGATATAATCTCTAAAAAGCGGTGCGCAGGTGGCGATACCTGTTCGAGTACATCGAGACTAACATCTCCGGCGCCCGCTAACTCTTTCAGAATGTCTCGCCACAATTGTGCTTGCCAGGATTCGTCAGCGCGCTGTATTGGAGTTTCACTGGCTATCCATTGTTCACCGCAGCTCAGCTGCTGATTTAGCGAAAACAGAGACTTTCCGGTCAGCCACTGGGAAAGCCAATACGGGCGATAGATTATATAATGGTTAAAAATATGAGATATACGATTTGCTAGATCAAATATCATTACTGGGTCCGCTAAAGCTAAATATAGATCTAGTCGAGATAAAAGATCTTGGTTATCTCCGCTGCATATCGTGCTGCGCTGGGTAAGTAGCTTGTAAAGAATCCATACGAGCCGCTCTGGTACGAAAGGAGATTCCTGCGGCGCGTGTACTACTTCAACGCGTGCGATCTGTGTCCATAACCACTGCGGAAGATAGCAAAATTCTATATTTGCGCATAAGCCAAACCAGTCGGCGTAGTCTAATTCAAGTCGGCGGCGTACCGCCATATTCGGTACAATGATCGTTTGCGGCCGCCATAGATCGTGATCAATGTGCTCCAGGTCACTGAGCAACGCTGTGGTAAGCACCTCATAACGATTTGAGTAAAATAATTTAAGCAT